>NZ_VOYC01000011.1:0-129808 GCF_013420425.1 Acinetobacter sp. YH01007
TTGTGCTGGCGACCATAGCAAGAGTGAACCACCTGATCCCTTCCCGAACTCAGAAGTGAAACCTCTTCGCGCTGATGGTAGTGTGGGGTTACCCATGTGAGAGTAAGTCATCGCCAGCTCATTATTCAAAGCCCCCTTGACATAAACGTCAAGGGGGCTTTTTTATACGGAAAGGAAAATATTAAGAAGAAAAGTAGAAGAAAGAAGTTTAAAACAATATATTTACAATAATAAATTATGTGAAAAATATAGCATATATCAAAATATCATAAATTACTGCAAGTCTATTTGGTCGAATTTATCTACAACTTTAGTCTAGGTTTTTAAGAAAATTAACCAGAGTTAAGTTTTTGCTGTAGACAAAAAGTGAATATTGATTCATTTTATATACAAAAGTGAATAACCATTCATTTTTTATAAAATAAAAAGCTCACAATTGGAGGTGAGGGAAAAATGACAGCAACAACAATGAATGTGAATGCTGTAGTGGATCAAGCAAAGTTTAAACCTTTTCATTTAAAAATTGTACTTTGGTGCGTATTTGTCGTTATTTTTGACGGTTATGATTTGGCGATTAACGGTGTGGCTTTACCACTACTGATGCAAGAATGGAATATGACGGCTGTACAGGCAGGTATGCTTGCGAGTACGGCACTGGCAGGCATGATGTTTGGCGCCATGCTGTTTGGCATGTTGGCAGACAAAATTGGCCGTAAAAATGTCATATTAATTTGTGTGACGTTATTTAGTGGCTTTACTTTTTGGGGCGGCTTTGCATCCAACCCAACAGAGTTTGGTATTTTACGTTTTATTGCAGGTTTAGGGATTGGCGGGGTATTGCCTAACCTCGTGGCTTTAACCTCTGAATATGCACCACAAAAAATGCGTAGTACCTTAGTTACCACCATGTTCAGCGGCTATGCCGTGGGCGGCATTATGGCAGCCTTACTTGGTGCATGGTTGACGCCTAGCTTTGGCTGGGAAGTGATGTTCTATATTGCGGGATTACCGTTACTTATTTTGCCTTTATTGTGGTTTTTCTTACCAGAATCTTTAACTTTTTTGGTGAAAAAACAGCAACATGAAAAAGCGCGTCACATCGTCCAGCAAATTAGCCCACAAGAAAATATCAGCCCACAAACACAATTTGTATTAAATGAAGTACAAACCGCAGATGCCTCAATTGCAGCCTTATTTCAAAATAACCGTGGCATGAGTACTTTGCTGTTTTGGTGCTGCTTCTTTATGTGTTTGTTGATGGTTTATGCTTTGGGCAGTTGGTTGCCAAAACTGATGATGGCAGCAGGTTATTCGCTGGGTAACAGTTTAATGTTCTTAATGGCGATGAACATTGGTGCTGTGATCGGAACCATCAGTGGCGGGATTTTAGCAGACCGTTTCCACTTAAAACCTGTGATTATTGGCATGTTTTTATTGGGCGCATTCTCTCTAGTGGGTCTAGGCTTTAATTCACCACAGCCTGTGATTTATTTATTGGTGGGCTTAGCAGGTGCTTCTGCCATTGGCAGCAGTATTTTATTGTATAGCTTTGTTGCTCAGTATTATCCACTTACGATTCGTTCTACAGGTATCGGCTGTGCTTCTGCAGTGGGGCGTGTCGGTGCGATTGTAGGCCCTATTATTATTGGCGTACTTTTGGGCATGGATTTACCACATAAAATGAACTTTTTGGCGGTGGCGATTCCTGCAGTGATTGGTGCAATTGCAGTAGCACTGATTCGTTTACAAAGTACATCACAGGTGGTGAGTGAGCCAAGCGTGGTTAAAAAAGCCAGCCGATCTTATAGTTAATTGATCGTTAGTGTTTTGGGACTTTGAAATTAAGGAGCATTGCTCCTTAATTTTTTGCCTATTCACTTTGTAGAAGATTTAAGTAAGAAAGTGTGTATCGCTACATTTCTACTGTGCACGAGGTACATTTCATTGATTATGATGTCTTGATTAGCACAAGCAAAGATTGAATGAATAGAGGAGCAATTAGGATGCTCAAGATAAATCGGCAATACTATGGATTTATATGTCTAGTTGTATTGGGTTTAACTACAGGGTGTAATGCGCAAGTTGAGCCGAAACAGAACACGGCTGCTTTAGAGTCAAAATCAACTTCTGCACAAAATTTACAACGCTATCAAATACAGCCAATTGCAGATTTTAATGAGCCGTGGGCATTGGCAGAATTACCCGATGGACGCCTATTAATTACAGAAAAAGCGGGGAAATTAAAACTTTTTGATCCAAAAACAGGTCAAAGCTTAGATGTTCAAGCTATCCCTGAAGTCGCCTATGGCGGACAAGGTGGTTTGGGTGATGTCATTTTAGATCCTGAATTTCAACAGAATCAGCAGATTTATTTAAGTTATGCCGAAGTGGGTACGGGTGGTTACGGTGCAGTCGTGATTCGGGGCAAGCTTGTATTAGATGCTAAACCCACGCCAAAACTCACCGAAACTCAAAGAATCTGGCAGCAAGTGCCGAAAGTATCGGGACAAGGACATTATGCGCATCGTATAAAGTTTGGGGCAGATGGCAAATTATGGATAAGTTCTGGTGAGCGACAAAAGTTTGAACCTGCTCAGGATTTAAAATCTAATTTAGGTAAAATTTTACGTTTAAATACAGATGCTACAACACCTTTAGACAATCCATTTCAAACACATGGAGAGATTGCCAAGCAAGTCTGGAGTTTGGGGTATCGCAACCCTTTAGGCATGGCATTCGATTCTACAGGGCAGCTTTGGGTTGCAGAAATGGGACCTAAAGGGGGTGATGAGTTGAATTTGATTGTCAAGGGCGAAAACTATGGCTATCCATTGGTGTCGAATGGTGATCATTATAATGGGTTGCCCATTCCAGACCATGCAACTCGTCCTGAATTTACAGCCCCTGTTCTGGATTGGACGCCAGTCATCTCTCCCTCAAGTTTGATGTTTTATACGGGAGATGTATTCCCACATTGGAAGCATAAAGCGATTCTTGGTGGTTTATCTTCAAAAGCAATTATTGTGGTGGATACGCAAGCACAGCCTGTTCGGGAGTTACAGCGTATCGAGATGGGTCAGCGGATTCGTGGCGTACTTCAAGCACAGGATGGCAATATTTGGGTGATTGAAGATGGTCAATCTGCCAGATTGCTTAAATTGGTGGCTCCATAAAATAAATTTCTTCAGGTCTAAACTTATTTCAAAGTAGGACAAAAAAACAAATAGAAAAAAGCCCCAACATCATGTCGGGGCTTTTTCAGATTTATGTTTAGGTATTACTCCTGTTATACCTTTCAGCGTCCTGCCGTTATATTATTTATTATTGTTATTCTTGCTTTTAGAAACATCCTGTTTCTGTATGTGTTAAATATAAAATGAAAGCTGATCTTTGCCTAGCGTCAATTTTCTGCAGTGCATGTAAGCTAAAACGTACAACGATATATCGGTAAAATATAGATCAATAAACTGGATTTATTTAATTTTAAGTATTTGATTATATTTAATAATTATCTTATTCAATAAAAAATCTCCCAAATTCATTTTCTTGTACTTGGGAGATTTGAACAGCAGAAAGATGCAGTAAGTATGCAAATTGATTACATCAACTTAATACCTTGTTGTCCTGCTGGGGTCACTCTAAAGATTTCAACTTCAAAGGTAATATTTTTACCCGCTAAAGGGTGGTTAAAGTCTACTTCAGTCACATCATCGTTGACAGATTTCACCACGCCATAGAGGCTTTGTTTGGCTTTATCTTCAAATTCAATCATGTGTCCTTCAACTGGATGTTGCTCAAATTTAACCGTATCAAAAGTTTGTACGTTTTCAGGATTCCATGGACCAAATGCTTCTTCAGGTGGAAGACTCACGGTACGACGGTCACCTGCACGTAAACCAAATAATGACTTTTCAAAACCAGGTAATAGGCTGCCATCGCCCATGACCAAACTTACAGGTTCAGCGCGGCTACGGGTGTTGTCAATTTCTACACCATTTTCAATGGCGACAGAAAAGTGCAATTCGACTTTTGAGCCATCTTCAATACGAGTTTCATCATTTGGATTAATAATTTCAGTCATGTTGCGCCTGCGCTCGTTCAATTCGGTGCTTTTCTAGGAAAAACGTATCAATTAACAGCAGAATGGTGCCAAGTGTGATGGCACTGTCTGCAATATTAAAGGCAGGGAAGTGGCTGTTGTTGTAGTACACGTGAATAAAATCGACCACGTAGCCAAGACTGACCCGATCAATTAAATTCCCAATCGCACCGCCTAAAATCAAGGCAATCGCCAAAGGCAGTACGATGACATTTTTTGGCATACGCATTAGCCAAAATACAAAAATTACAGACACTAAACCTGCCAGTGAGGTAAAGAAATAACGTTGCCATCCACCTGCATCGGACAAGAAACTAAAGGCAGCGCCATAGTTATGCAGTAAAGTCCAATTCAAAAAGGGCAATACAGGCACTGGATCTGCGTAATTCAGATGCGATACTGCAATCCATTTGGTCCATTGGTCGAGAATAATCGCGACAATGGACAAGCCCACCCACCATAAATTATGTGGATAGAACTGGAATAAGCCCTTTTTGTGTTGTGGATTAGGCATATTTTCTCTCTTCGCCTTGACCTGTTGGAAGGTTGATAATACAACGTGAGCACAAACCTGGATGTGCAGAATGTGTATTCACATCAGGGAGTACATGCCAGCAACGTACACATTTTTCGCCATCTGCTGCAGAAACTTTCACGTTCAAGCCATCTAAATCAGAGGCTTCACCTTGTGCAGCATCAAAGCCATTCACAACCACTTGTGAGGTAATCAGGACAAAACGTAGCTCATCGCCTAGTTTATCCAATACGGCTTTGAGTTCGTCATTCGCCCAAAGCTCAACTTTAGCAGACAGGTTGGAACCAACGGTTTTGGCAGTACGTGCAGCTTCAATGAATTTATTGACGGCAGATTTAACTGCAATTAGGGTTTGCCATTCCGCTTCTGCCAAGATGTTGGCTTCAGAAGCCACTGGAATGTCATACCATTCTGCAGTGAAGACATATTTTTCTGATTGCTCAGGAATTAGCGGCCATGCTTCTTGTGCCGTAAAGCTTAAGATTGGTGCCATCCAGCGAACGAAAGCCTGAACCAAGTGATACAAAGCGGTTTGTGCAGAATGACGTGCTTGCGAGTCTGCTTTGGTGGTGTACTGACGGTCTTTGATGATATCGAGGTAGAAACCACCCAAGTCATTAATACAGAAGTTGGTCAGCGCACTGGTTACGATATGGAAGTTCATATCTTCATAGGCTTGCTGAATGGTTTTCTGTACTTCTGCGGCACGTTGCAGGATGTATTGATCCAGTGCAATCAACTGATCTACAGGCAGAGCATCTGTAGCGGGTTTGAAACCATTTAAGTTAGCCAACAAGAAACGCAAAGTATTACGGATACGACGATAACCGTCAGAGGCACGGCTAAAGATTTCCTTACCTGCGGTCATTTCATAGCGATAATCCGCCGATGCAATCCAGAAGCGTAGGCCGTCTGCACCCATGTCTTTAATAATGTCTTGTGGGGTAATAATGTTACCCAACGATTTCGACATTTTGCGACCTTTTTCATCCACCACAAAGCCGTGTGTTAACAAGCCTTTATATGGTGCGCGTTCATTGATTGCAATCGAGGTGAGTAATGAAGATTGGAACCAACCACGGTGTTGGTCTGAACCTTCAAGATATAAATCGGCTGGGTCTTGCAACTCTTCACGCTCACGTAGAACTGCATAATGCGTCGTACCTGAGTCGAACCAAACGTCTAAGGTGTCGCGTACTGCATTGTAGTGCTCGGCATCCTCGCCAATGAAGTCTTTGGCTTCACGGTTGTACCAGCCATCAATCCCTTCTTGTTCGATCAGTTTCGCAACTTCTTCGATCAATTCAGGTGTGCGTGGGTGCAATTCGTTGGTGTCTTTATGTACAAAGAATGGAATTGGCACGCCCCAAGTACGTTGACGTGAAATACACCAGTCTGGGCGACCTTCAATCATCGCTTGGATACGGTTTTTACCCCAATCAGGTACAAAGCTGATGTCATTTTCAATCGCATTCAGTGCGCCTTGACGTAAACCTTTGGCATCCATGCTGATAAACCATTGTGGTGTAGCGCGGAAAATAATTGGAGTTTTATGACGCCAGCAGTGCGGATAGCTGTGTTTGATTGGGTGATGTGCCCACAGCTTATTGTTTTCTGCCAAAGTCGCAATAATTTGTGGATTGGCTTTGTAGATGTGTTCGCCTGCAAAGATTGGTGCAGTAGGTAAATATACGCCATTGCCACCGACAGGATTGTCAACTTTTAGGTTGTATTGTAAGCCAACTTTATAGTCGTCCACACCATGTCCAGGCGCGGTATGTACTGCACCTGTACCGCTTGTTGCGGTCACGTGTTCACCTAAAATCACAGGTACTTGGCGTGCTTGAATCAGTGGATGTTGTAAGATCAGGTTTTCGAGTTTGTCACCTGTGAAGTCAGCCAATACTTCATAGCTGCTAAAGCCATAGCGTTCAGTTGCTGACAGTACCAATTCTTTGGCCAAAATAAAGTTTTGTGGTGCTTTTTCATCGGCACGTGCCTTCACCAATTGGTATTCAATTTCGGCATGTAATGCAACGGCTTGGTTCGCAGGTAAAGTCCACGGTGTAGTCGTCCAAATGACGATGTCAGTGGCATCATTCACTTGCACATCCAAACGTGCAGATAAATCGGCTAAATCGACCACAGCAAAACCGACATCAATTGCATCGGATTTTTTATCTTCATATTCAACTTCGGCTTCTGCCAATGCAGAACCACAGTCCAAACACCAGTTCACAGGTTTAAGACCCGGTTCAATATGACCTGCTTTGGCAATTGCACCCAATGAACGCACGATATCGGCTTCTTGCTTGAAGTTCATGGTGAGGTAAGGATTGTCCCAATCACCAAATACACCCATACGCACGAAGTCTTTTTTCTGTAATTCGACTTGGGTGTAAGCATATTCGCGACAGGATTTACGGAAAGTCGAAGCATCGACTTTTACACCCACCTTACCCACTTTTTCTTCTACTTTAAGTTCAATTGGTAAACCGTGACAGTCCCAACCCGGAACGTAGGGTGCGTCAAAACCATCCATGACACGGCTTTTAATAATAATGTCTTTCAGGACTTTATTGACCGCGTGACCCAAGTGAATTTGACCATTGGCATACGGAGGGCCATCGTGAAGCACATATTTTTTCTTGCCAATACGCGATGCACGAATCTGCTGATAAATGTTGTCGGCATACCACTCTTCTAACCATTTCGCTTCACGTACTGCGAGATTTGCTTTCATTGCAAATTCAGTACCTGGGAGGTTTAGCGTGGCTTTATAATCCACTGCATTTTCAGGAGTTTGCTTATCGCTCATGCAAGTTGTCTTCCAGTTGAATCAGCCCATGGACTGACGCGTTTTACATTAAATATTTAGGGTAAATTAAAAAGGGAAATTTGGATGATCTTGTCGAAATTCAAGAAGTTTTTCAACATCATCATCAATTCCCGCTTTGAGTGCTTCAAGCGAAGGGTAATTTTTTTCGCCATGTAAATAGTTTAAAAATGTGACCCGCATTAATAAGCCATACAGATTAGCAGAAACATTGGGGAAATGTACTTCTAATCGCCATTCGGGCTGTACTTGTTGGATGGCTGGGCGCGTACCCACATGTCCTGCACCAAACAGACTGTTCGGGCTGTAGCCTGCAACACCCGTTTTATCGGGATGATCATGTTTGACTTTTTCACTTAAAGCGGTGGTTTCACACACCACTTCAACGCCATAAATGCCATTTAAGCAGGGTTTATGGCGGTTTAAGCGCACATTAATGGTTGGAAAATCTAGGGTACGACCAATTTGATCGCCATATTGGACGCGCCCTGTAATGCTATATGGGCGTCCAAGCAGTTTGGCTGCCAGTGCCAAATCGCCTGCTTGTAAAGTTTGACGAATACGGGTTGAGCTAACACGCTCACCATTTAGTTCAATGGTGTTTAAATTGGTGACCTGAAAGCCATAGTTGCGCAAAAACTCGCTATTGCCTTGGCGGTTTTTACCAAAATGGAAGTCATCACCCAAGACCAAATGCGAGGCATTCAGGGTATCTTTTAAAAGTTTTGCAAAGGCTTCGGCGCTTAAACTGCGGAAATGATTGTCAAATTTCGCTACTGCAATGTAGTCGATGCCCAATTCAGTCAGATATTCGACTTTTTCCCGCAAAGAACTGATACGTGGCGGGGCATCATAACCTTTAAAAAATTCCAGTGGTTGTGGTTCAAATAGCATCACCACCGTTTTTAGTTGTTGTGCGGCAGCCACTGCTTTGAGTTGTTGAATCATCGCCTGATGACCGACATGCACGCCATCAAAATTGCCAATGGTCACGGCAGTTTGAGCTAAGTCGGTGGTAGAAGATAAAGCATTCAGGCGGAGCAGCTGCATGGTCGAATGAAAGTTGAAAATTTGTAAGAGCTATATATTGCCATATTCTCGCGCTTTCGTCTTGTTGTTGTGTTTTTAACCTGAAAAATTATCGAAAAATCAGGCAAAATCCGACAATTTAATCTGCAAATCGCAATCGGGTTTGCACCGCATTCAAATTTCTTTTCTAATGGGGCGGTTTTAATGAACTGCACGAGTAGATGGCTATGAATTCTGATTTTGCTTTAATTATGGCATTGCCCAGTGAGTCTAAAGGCTTGTTTGAGCAAGCTGGGATTCAGGTGCATTACAGTGGCATTGGTAAAGTGAATGCCGCATTTAAAGCCTTTGAAGTGATTCAGAAAACAGGCTGTAAAACCTTGCTCAATTTAGGCACTGCGGGCAGCTCCCATTTTGATGCGCATGCTTTGGTGGAAGTGAGTCAGTTTGTACAGCGAGATATGGATGTTTCACCGTTGGGTTTTCAGGTGGGGGTCACGCCAATGGATCAGGAACATCCTGCAGAAATTCATTTGGAACGCTATTTTGAGCATTTGCCAAGTGGTATTTGTGGTACGGGGGATAGCTTTGAAACGGGTACGCCCAAAGTACCGTGTCAGTTGGTTGACATGGAAGGCTATGCGATTGCCAAAGTCTGTAAAAAATTAGGGGTGCGGATGCTGTCGGTGAAATATATTACCGATGGTGCCAATGATACAGCGCATTTAGACTGGGAAGAAAACTTGTTGTTGGGTGCGCAAAAACTATTGTCTTTGTATCAGGGTCTTAAATAATATCGTTGCCAAAACGCCACGACCCTAGTCATAACTAGGGTCGTGAGTAAAAGTGCGTATCTTAGTTAGTGCTGTGCAATTAGTCTTCTGATTCTTGTTCAGGTGTGGCAGTGACCACAGCGGCTTGAGGTGCATCCACTTCGTCCTGACGCGGCATAATACCGTAGAGCATCATGTGAACTGTATGTTGCAAGACACGTTGCAACATGCTGCGGTTGCGCAGGGTTTTACCTGTCACCATTTCCATTTGCGTTGCAAAGTCGGCATAGTTTTGGGTAATCGCCCAAATATTCAAAATAAGCAACTCAGGATCAATCTGCTTAGACAGTTTGCCTTGCTCTTGCCACATGGTAATGACTTTGGCTTTGCGTTTGACCAGTTTTTTCAGAGGGCCTTTTAAAATTTCCTGAATATGTGGCGCACCTTGAATCACTTCTAATGCAAATAGACGTGATGCTTTCGGCTGAGTACGTGAAACCTCAATTTTCTGCAGCAGATAATTGGTAATTGCTTCATCAGGCTCGAGTTCAGCTTCGAGCATTTGCAAAGGTGCAAGCCATTTTTGTAGTACTGTAGTTAGTACTTCAACATATAAGGCTTCTTTATTTTCATAATAATAGAAAATATTCGACTTATGCATCTCTGCAATTTGTGCGATTTCGTCCAAACTCGCGCCGCTAAATCCGTATAAAGAAAATACGTCGAGTGCAGCATTGAGAAGCTGATGGCGTTTTTGTGTACTCTTTTTTTGTTCCATTCGTAATTTTAAAACAATGAAAAAAGGGAATTATTAATTGTACGGCAAATCATCAGGCTTGTGCATCTTTTAAAGATGTATTTTTAAAATATTTTTAGTTTATTCTGTAGTTTAGCTATTAAATCCGTGAAAAGCATGATTAGAGAGGGGGAGTATCTTGTTTTTGTATTTTCTGACTGAATGAATAAGTTTTTTGAATTTTCTATATAAATGATAAAAGTAAAGTTTCTTCCTGCCTTGCATCAATTTTATTTAAAAAAACTAAACAGTGGTGTGGATGCTGCCAATTTTGATCATCCCTACACTGTCGTGCTGACAGGTATAGGTGTGATGACCTGATTTAATCGGCAGCATGTTCCACGTGAAACATTTCTGGGTTTTGATTGTGCTGTGTCATTCAGCGTACCAAAAGTTTCGCTTAGAGCCGTTTTTTACACACAATTGAGTTGCGTTGATAGTTATATAAAGCCTGACGTGCATCGGGTAAATCATCGACACTGGCAGGTGCAAAGCCCTGTTCTAAAAACCAGTGTGCGGTGCGAGTGGTTAAAATAAATAATTGCTGAATACCCATGGTTTTGGCTTTATCTTCTAAATAATCCAGAATTTGGCGACCACGGTTGGATTTACGATAAGCAGGATGCACCGCGACACAGGCAATTTCGGCCGACTTGAGTTCATGACCTGTGGTCGGAATGGGGTACAAGGCGGCACAGGCGAGAATCATGCCGTCACGTTCAATCACTGCAAATTGTCCAATTTCATTTTCCAGACGCTCACGTGAACGATATACCAACACGCCTTCTTCTTCTAAAGGACGTAATAAACGAATCAAACCGCCTACATCCTGAATATTGGCCGTACGCACTTCTTCATAATGTGCATCACTCACCATCGTCCCTGAACCATCACGGGTAAACAGTTCTTCGAGTAAAGCACCATCGTAGGCATAGGAAATGAGATGTACCCGATGTACGCCGTTTAATGAGGCATCTTGGGCTGCATTTAAGTGTAAAGCCAATTCAGGATGATGTCGCTGAGCATCTTCAATATATGGAGTTAAATGTTGCGGATGAACTTCACGTTGCAATTGACCTTCGGCATTCTGCAAACCGTGCTGCGCGCCTAAGAAAATCAGTTTGTCAGCTTTTAATTGAATGGCAGTTTTAGTTGCCACTTCTTCAGCCAACAAGTTAAACACTTCACCTGTGGTGGAATAACCTGTTGGACCGAGCAACACAATATTATGATTTTCTAAATGGCGTTGAATGGCATCGACATCTACAGTGCGGACTTCGCCAGTCAGTTGATAATCGACCCCATCACGAATGCCATACGGTTTGGCGGTGATAAAGTTACCCGACACCACATCAATCCGTGCGCCGTACATAGGGGAGTTAGCTAGCCCCATCGACAATAAGGCTTCAATTTGCAGGCGAATTGAACCGACAGCATTCATGACACACGATAAAGATTCACGAGTGGTGACACGACGTTGCAAATGAAACGGTGTATCAATTTGGCTGAATTTTAAGTTTTGATTAATTTGTGGACGCGCACCATGTACCAAAATCAAACGAATACCAAGCGAGTGTAGTAGGGCAATATCATGAATAATGTGCTGAAAGTTTTCATGCAAAACCGCTTCACCATCGAACATAATCACAAAGGTTTTATTGCGGTGGGCATTGATATAAGGCGCAGAATGTCTAAACCAATGCACATATTGTAAGGTTGTGCTGTGCGGGTTTTCAGTTGGAGTCATTCGTTGGCCTGCTGTAATGATCGATGGTGCTGTCTTTGATTCTAATCAAAAAATTCTGCAGCGGAAGACTAAATATAAAAAAACACCTGAATGGTGCTTCAGGTGTTGTGGAGAAATGCTATTTTTCAGCTCAGGCTGAACGGTTTTAGCCAATAATACGAATAATACGCTGGGTGCGCTCATTAATCAGCACATAGTCACCGTTGACTTTATACCACTGCTGATAACGACCTGTGTTGGGTAAACGACGTGCTTCACGATCACTGACTTTGTAGCGGTTCGCATCATATCCGCGTGGGAGGTTTTGACCTACACGCCAGTCACGACTTGGATTCACGCGTTTTTGATCATAACGCTTTTGTTCCCACTGTGCATGATGACGTGGATTGTCCCAACGCTTGTCGTGATGTTTATAGGTGGCACTCGCTTGATGACGACGATCATCATAACGATGGTCGGGTGCTGCCATAGCCGATGTTGCCATGATTGCGCTTAAAGACAGTGCTAAGGTGCTGAGTAATTTTTTCATGCGACTTACCTTCAGTTTTAAATATGGGGTAGATGTGTCCAAATTAGTCAAATACTCAAGATAAATGATGGTGGAAATTGAGGTGAATTGTGAATTTTATGGAGAAAACAAGGAGAGCCTGAGCGGACTATCGCTCTATAAAAAAAGCCCAAAGTGAGCTTTGGGCTATGTATTTAGATATTGTGTATGTACAACAGTAGGTCTATAAACCTGCGATACGCAAAATATGGTGATTTTCGACATCGACCAAAATGTAGTCTTGGTTGATTTTATACCATTGTTGTTTGCGTTCAGGGCGGGGCAAGTTATGTTCCTGATAATCGACTTTATAACCATTGCCACGATAATGCTGCGGCATGACATAACCCGTTTGCCATTTATGTTGTTGTAAGCGTTTTACACCACGTTCTTCACGCATGCGGCGTTTGTCTTGCATACGCTCTTCTGCATCGGCACGAAATTCATGTTTATTGTGTGCTTGGTTACGAGGATGGTCAGCTGAGTCTCGATCAAATTGAGGAGCGGCAGTTGCAAAATTGCTGCTTAGTAAAGCACTGAAAGACATTGCCAGAACTGTCAAAATCTTTTTCATGTAAACCCCTCATTCTCTCATCTTGATATCACAGTTCATACTTTAACCATTAAATGCAGAGAAACTGTGAAGAAAGCACATGAATTTTTTAAATACGCTCTGCAGGATGCGGCATGGTATTGATTCTATTATGCGACAAAATACGAAATTTAGTAGCTATCGCTCAGAAAATAGGGGTGGGATGATTTTTCTTGTGCTAAGGAAAGGATGAGACATCACCATAGCAGCGTACTGCTATGGTCTGCTTTAGTTCCAATGTTCAGTTAAGCCTTGTAAAGATTGCACAGCGATGGCAACACATTCGGCTGTTTCACGATCATCCAAAGCCACAATTAAATGCTGACCTAATTGCAAGCTTTCAATACTTTGAATCACGGCAGTTTTACGTTGAATATCAGTCATCACAATTTACCTAATGCTTGTTGTGGAGATACATCAAGCATAGGTGATGTATATTGATTTGGAAAACCGTATAATTTTATAAAAACAATCCAATAAAACGATTATTGCCACCGTTGCCATGAGTTTTGCTTAATAGGCGTAGTTTAAATCGGTGTAGTCGGTCAATGATTTTTGAATATGTGCATTGATAAATTCGCGTACATCTTCAGTACTCATTGGTGCGCCTTGCTTGCTAATCACGTGTTCAATTTCAGGTTGCCCTTCAATTTTAATACGATAAACAAAGTTTTTAACCACTTTGTAGGCATCGTCCAGTTTTTCAATGCCTGTGACATAGTGGTAAGCATGTTCAAAATTAAGGTCGGTATGTGAAAATACAAACTGATCAAACAGTTTGATTTTCTGACCGTTGTCGAGTGCCTGAATGTCATCTACGATGCTGGCTTCAAACTTCATGCCATATTTTTCAGAAATAGGCTGACCATCAATCAGTAAAGACACCATACCATCTTCAAGTGGTGTCACGGTGATGTTGTTTAATTCAGTCATGTTGCTCTCTGCATCGTTGAGGTTGAATTGAGATGTGGAAGCATGGTAATCAGGCTTTGCATTGCCAAAAATAGGCAGGATAGAAACCTGAAAATGCTTGTGCGATGCCATTTTACCGCAAATCAATGTGCAAAAATTGGCAATATGCTAGGTTAAGTCCATAAAAAAGGAAGCAAGCGCTTCCTTTCTTCGGATCAAACCACAGGACTAATCCTGTGCATCAATACTTTGACCATTCATGTGCAAGCTGTCATCGCCCATTAAATATAAATAGGCAGGCATGATGGAATCGGGTGTAGGTAAAGTTTTTGGATCTTCATCAGGATAGGCTTTGGCACGCATGGCAGTGCGGGTTGCACCCGGGTTAATGCAGTTGTAGCGAATATTTGGATGCACCTGTTCTTTGGCAAATAACTGGCTCACCGCTTCAATTGCAATTTTAGACACCGAATAAGCACCCCAGCGTTCACGTGCTTCACGACCTACACCTGAACTGGCAAACACGACTGAAGCATGTTCCGATTTTGCCAAAAGTGGTAATAATTCCTGAGTGAGTACAAATGGCGCACGTAAATTCACGGCCATGACGTCATCCCAAACATCGGCAGGGTAATTTGCCAACTCAGTCCGTTCGCCTAAAATGCCTGCATTATGCAAAATACCATCCAAACGTCCGAATTGTTTGTCTAGGGTATCGACCAGTAATTCATAATCTCGTGGTGAAGCACTTGAAAGCTGCAGCGGCAAAATAGCAGGTTGTGGTGCGCCTAAACTTTCGATTTCATCATAAATCACTTCAAGTTTATTTAAGGTACGACCATGCAGCACTACGGTTGCTCCGTGTAGCGCATAACTGAGGGCAGCCGCTCGTCCAATACCATCACCGGCACCTGTGATCAGGATAATACGATCTTTGAGAAGATCGGGGCGAGGTTGATATTCTGAGTATTTCATGGGCATCCCTCCTGTTCATTTCTTATTGCTTATGGGTTGAGTTTCATGTCATCGCTTTACAGGACTGATTCAAGCATTGGCACTGCTGTTTTGCGTTGCAGCTTGCAGCACCAATTTGTCTAAAACCGTATGTAATTCAGTCACTGAATCCACTATACAATCTGCTTGCCATGCTGTTAAGTCATCTTTGTGTTGCAAGGGTAAATAACCGTATGCTGCCAAAATGGTATACATATTGGCGTTACGACCTGCATCGATATCACGTGGATGATCGCCCACATAAATACAATGTTCTGGGGCAATTTCAATCTGTTTGGCCGCCAAATACATAGGTTCTGGGTCTGGCTTGGTACGGCTAACATCTTCAGGGCAGACCAAAACTGCACAGCGTTCAGTTAAATTCAGTGCTTTGAGCAGTGCTTCGCTGAGCCAGCGCGGTTTATTGGTGACAATACCCCACGGAATTTGACGCTGTTCCAACGCATCAAGCAGTGGATACATGCCTTCAAACAGATCAGTTTCGACTGCAATATCTGCACCGTACAGGTCTAAAAAGCGTTGTCGATGGGCCAAAAATACAGGGTCATCTACCTCAAGTTCTGGATAGACCAATTTGACCATCGCCCGCGCACCTTCAGATACCTGTGTGCGAATGGCGTCTGCTGCCACAATCTCACAGCCTTTATCGCGGCACATATCTTGAATGATGCGAATAAAATCTGCAGCGGTATCAATTAAGGTGCCATCGAGGTCAAATAAAACCGCCTTCATTCTGTTGCCTCATTGACCGTGTAGACCATGTAGTTCACATCAACATTAGGTGCCAACCAATAGCGTTTAGTCAGTGGGTTGTAGTGTAAACCCGTCATATCTTTAAGTTTTAAACCCGCTTGGCGAATGTCGTGTGCCAATTCAGACGGTTTAATAAATTTATGATAATCGTGTGTGCCTTTGGCTAACATGCGCAGCACGTATTCTGCCCCAATAATGGCAAATAGGTATGATTTAGGGTTGCGGTTAATGGTCGAGAAAAATACATGACCGCCCGGCTTGACCAGTTTTTGGCAGGCTTGAATAATCGAGGCCGGATCAGGTACGTGCTCTAACATTTCCATGCAAGTCACCACATCGTATTGACCAGCTTGCTCATCTACCAATTGCTCAACAGGAATTTGGCGATATTCAATATTGTGTACGCCTTCTTGTTCTGCATGCAGGCGTGCCACGTTTAAAGGTGCTTCGCCCATATCAATTCCAAGCACATTGGCACCGCGACGAGCCATGCTTTCTGCCAAAATACCACCACCACAGCCGACGTCTAGCACTTTCTTGCCTGCCAAGCCGCCTGCGTGCTCATCAATCCAGTTTAAGCGCAGTGGATTAATCATGTGCAGGGGACGGAACTCGGAATGCTGATCCCACCATATGGCTGCAAATGCTTCAAATTTGGCAATTTCTTGTGGATCAACATTCAAATGCGACATGGGTGCCACCTCAATTGGGTCGTGATAATTGGAAAAATAGATATAAACCCTAGTGTAGCGTTAATTCTAAAAAAAGCGATAAAAGCTGTAAAAAAGTTCACAGAAGGAAAACGAAATCAGCATAATTGATTTATAGTGTTGCCATACACTAAACAGAATGATTTAGAGGATTATAAACGCAATGAAAAAATTCCTTTTAGGTAGTTTGGCAACTGCCATCTTTGCTATTTCTGGTAGCACTATGGCGGCAAATTTTGTAGCAGGTAAAGATTATAGCGTTGTCGCCAACCCGGGTAAGGTTGATGTACCGGGTAAAATTGAAGTGCGTGAGTTCTTTTGGTATGGCTGTGGTCACTGCTTTACTTTAGAACCATATATGCAAACATGGTTACGCCAGTTACCTAAAGATGTGAATTTTGTGCGTACTCCTGCAGCCATGAATCCTGTTTGGGAAATGAATGCACGTGGTTATTATGTGTCTGAAGCTTTGGGTGTGCGCAAGAAAACTCACTTGCCACTTTTCCATGCCATTCATGACAAAGGTCAGCAAATTTTTGACCAACAATCACAAGCTAAATTCTTTGTGAAATATGGTGTACCTGAAGCGAAATTTAACAGCATGTTTAACTCGTTTGCGATCACCTCTAAAATTTCACAAGCTAAACAATTGGCGCGTCAGTACCAATTGACAGGTGTACCTGCGGTGGTGGTGAATGGTAAATATATCGTTCAAGGCGATAACGGCAAAGTGATTCAAGTAGTGAACTACTTGGTTGATCAAGAGCGTAAAGCTAAGAAATAAGCAGATGCAATAACAAGATGATGCAAGGCTGAATCAGCAGCGCATCGCTAAAAACCGCAATGATTGCAACGTCATTGCGGTTTTTTTAATGCAGGTTAAAAGTGTGTTGTATGTTTAATCTGCGACAGGCTGCGGACGTTGCCAGTGGCAAATGCCACGAAATAATAAATGTACTTGAGTAATGGTTTGTTGAATAAAACGCTGCTGTTGTTCAGGTAATTTTTCGGCTTCAAATTGGCGTTCTAAACCAATCCAGCTCATTGCCCAATTTAACGATAAATTAATTAAAATATTGGCCAGAATGTGAAAATCTTCAGCATGCTGAAAATGTTGTACGCTTTCGACCCGTTGTAAATCATTAGCTAAATCTTCAATTAAAAAATCAATTTCACGGGCGATGGCTTGCCGTAAAATGGTCGAACCGCCCCAGCGTTCGGCAATTAAAAAAATCCATTGTTGTGGATGTTGATCGACAGATTTAAAAAATAGGGTCAATGCCTTTTCGGTCTGTGCATCGGGTTGGTATAAATAAGCTTGTCCCAACTGATACAAAATACCTTTAATGTGCAAGGCAACTTGATCGACCAAATCTAGCCCCAACTCATCCATATCTTGAAAATGCCGATAAAATGCGGTGGGCACCAGTCCAATCTGTCGTGAAATTTCTCTTAAGCTAATGCTGCTAAATGCACGTCCTGCGCTGCTGAGTTGCAGCACTGCCTCCATAATTGCCTGACGACTTTGTTGTTTTCGTTCTTCCCGAATCGACATTGTATTTCCTGATTCTGCCAGTGCCGCGCAGTCTAACAAAAACCTGTGTTTCACGATAATACTAAAAGATGAATGAAGCCACTTTGTAAAAATACAGGCAAAATTTACCGAAACAGCACACGTCAAGCTTTGGAAAAGCGACCTGCGCTGTGGCATCTGTTATACTTGCGGGCAATTTATTTGAGCCAAAAATAAGGACACATTATGCGTATTGACCAACGAGCTTTAGATCAATTACGTGAGGTAAAAATTACCCGTAACTATACTCGCTATGCTGAAGGTTCAGTGTTGGTAGAGTTTGGTCATACCAAAGTTTTGTGTACCGCAAGTATTGATAACTCTGTACCGCGCTTTTTAAAAGGGCAGGGACAAGGTTGGGTAACTGCAGAATATGGCATGTTGCCACGTTCAACTCATACCCGTAGTGACCGTGAAGCGGCGCGTGGTAAACAAAGCGGACGTACACAGGAAATTCAGCGCTTAATTGGTCGTAGCTTGCGTGCCATGGTCGATTTGAAGAAACTGGGTGAAAACACCATTACCATTGACTGCGATGTGATTCAGGCCGATGGCGGTACCCGTACTGCAGCCATTACAGGTGCAGCAGTGGCATTGATTGATGCTATGAATGTGTTGCTGGAAAAGAAAAAAATTAAGCATGACCCATTAAAGGGTTTGGTGGCTGCAATTTCTGTGGGCATGTACCAAGACCAAGTGTTATTGGATTTGTGCTATGAAGAAGATTCAAATTGCCAAACTGATTTAAACGTGGTGATGACACAAGCAGGTGAATTTATTGAAATTCAGGGTACTGCTGAAGATAAGCCGTTTAATCGTGTGCAATGTAATGCCATGTTGGAAATGGCAGAAAAAGGTATTCAGGAATTGGTAAAAAAACAGCAGCAAGCTTTAGGTTGGTAAGCTAAGCTTTTTGATGTTTTTCTGCTGTTTAAGAGCGCATCTTCGGATGCGTTTTTTTATGGATGAGATTTAGATTGCGATAGGAAGCGTGAAGCAAAAAGCTACAATATTGCAGGATGGGTTCTTTTAAGATGGAAAACTGTATGCAAAGAGCCTGAATGAAAAGAGGAGGAAAGCATGAAACTATTGATTATTTTAATGTCTGCCATGATGTTGTTTTTAACTGCATGTGATTCACGTACTGAGCGTGAAAATGAAGACAATCGTAGTGTACTCGGTCAAGCTTCTGACAACGACAACGACAACGACAACGACAACGACAACGACAACGACAACGACAACGACAACGACAACGACAACGACAACGACAACGACAACGACAACGACAACGACAACGACAACGACAACGACAACAAGGACGATGATTAAATTCAAAATTGAGGCATAAAAAAAGGAGGCTCATTTGCCTCCTTAAAATCAATTTTTGGAAAAAATTAAGGGTGCAGATTGCACCCTTAATTTTAAAAGTAATCGTTTACGCATTAAAACGCATTGATAAATCCACAGCTTTGACATCTTTGGTTAAAACACCCATCGAAATATAATCTACGCCTGTACTAGCCACTTCACGTAAATTTTCAATGGTGATGTTGCCCGACGCTTCAAGTTTACAACGACCTGCCACATGCTTGACCGCATCAATCATTTGTTGCTGGCTAAAGTTATCCAACATCACAATATCAGCTTTGGCTTCAAGGGCTTGATTTAGTTCATCCCAAGTTTCCACTTCAACTTCTACAGGTTTGCCCGGAGCAATGGCATGTGCTTTGGCAATTGCCTGAGTAATGCCGCCTGCTGCCATAATGTGATTTTCTTTAATCAAAAAGGCATCAAATAAGCCTAAACGATGGTTTTGTCCACCACCGACCGTGACAGCATATTTTTGTGCAATGCGTAAACCCGGTAAGGTTTTACGGGTATCTAGCAGTTTGGTATTTAAGCCTTCAAGTTGTTGCACATAGGCTGCGGTTTTAGTCGCAACAGCAGACAGGGTTTGCACAAAATTCAGCGCAGGGCGTTCTACCGTTAACAGGCTGCGTGCAGAACCTGCCAATTTCAAAAAGGCTTCATTGGCAGCAACGTGGTCGCCATCATTTTTTAACCACGTGACTTGCACATTGGCATCGTATGCTTGAATCAGGGCATTTACCCACGGTTGACCTGCCAAAATCATGTCTTCACGGCTAATAATGGTGGCAGTGGCCTGCTCATCTTCAGGGGTCAATAATGCGGTAATATCACCATCGCCAATATCTTCTTGCAAGGCTTGCTGAATATTGATTTGGATGGATTGTTCAAGCAAAGCTGGAGAGATGCTCATAAGATTTTCCGTGTCGATCTTGCCCATGAAAATTGCGCGTTATATTAACACTGTTCTGCGTCAGGATGTGTTTTTTAGCCACGTTCGGGTGTAATTTAAGATGTTCATTGTCACGCGTTGGCATTAAACTGAAATTTCTGTTCTATTTTTCTATTCTAATGGTTTGGGGATTGCCTTATGCAGCATGTGCCGTCGTTTCAGGTGGTTGAGGGTCAATTACAAGGGGCAAGACAAGTCCCATCTCCGAATTTCAACGCCCGTCCGACAGACCAAGAGATTCAATTGCTGGTCATTCACAATATTAGTTTGCCGCCGTCACAATTTGGTGGTGGTTATATTGAGCAATTTTTTCAGAACCAAATGGATTGGTCGCAGCATCCTTACTTTCAGACCATTCAGGGCCTGCAGGTTTCGGCACATTTGTTGATTTTAAGAACAGGCGAGGTGCTGCAATTTGTTAATTTTGCAGATCGGGCGTGGCATGCGGGGCGTTCTAGTTATTTGGCACAGCCTGAATGTAATGACTATTCAATTGGGATTGAATTAGAGGGCAGTGATGACTTGCCTTTTGAAACAGCGCAATATCAGAGTTTGGTGCAGGTGGTACACAGTTTGCAGCAGGCCTATCCGAGTATTCAACAGCATATTGCAGGACATTCCGATATTGCACCGGGACGTAAAACTGATCCAGGGCCGTATTTTGACTGGCAGTATTTTCGTGAACAGTTATCTCAACTTAAAGCTTCGACATCACAGGAAAAATTGATCAATCAATAACAAAACTTTGTTGATGCTTTGATTACAATAGCGACTAAATTTTTAATTGGGTGGTAACGATGGCGCTTTGGCGATCGACCTTTATTGTCAGTGCAATGACCATGCTGTCACGGGTGCTAGGATTAGTCCGTGATGTGGTATTGCTGAATGTGTTTGGTGCAGGTAAAGATTTCGATACCTTTGTGGTGGCGTTTCGTATCCCCAACTTTTTCAGGCGACTGTTTGCCGAAGGGGCGTTTTCGCAGGCATTTATTCCTGTATTGACCGAATATAAAACCAGCCGCACTCATGCCGAAGTACAAATTTTAATTAGTCGGGTTTTTGGCTGTTTAATGACGGTAATGACAGGGCTAACCTTTACCGCCATGGTGGCTGCGCCTGCGGTGATGTATATCTACGCACCGGGTTTCCATAGCGACCCTGAAAAGTTTGCGCTAGCCACCGATATGTTCCGCCTGACCATTCCTTATTTGTTGTTTATGTCGCTGACGGCATTTGCCAGCAGTATTTTGAACAGCTATGGCTCATTTACCACGCCTGCCTTTGCGCCTGTATTGCTGAATGTGGCGATGATTGCAGGTGCATTATGGCTCACACCGTACATGGCAGAGCCGATTATGGCACTGGGTTGGGCGGTGATTATCGCGGGTGCTTTACAACTTGCGATTCAAATTCCAGAACTATGGCGTAAAAAGCTGCTGATTCCCCCTAAAGTTGATTTCAAGCATGAAGGGGTGGATCGGATTATGAAGCTGATGCTGCCTGCTTTATTTGGGGTATCGGTCACGCAAATTAACCTGCTACTCAACACCATTTGGGCATCTTTTATGCAGGATGGTTCGGTGTCGTGGTTGTATAGTGCGGAACGTATGACAGAGCTACCTTTGGGCTTAATTGGTGTAGCGATTGGGACGGTCATTTTACCGTCACTGTCTGCGCGTCATGCAGAACAAAATATGGATAAATTCCGCGGCATGATGGACTGGGCTGCACGGGTGATTATTTTGGTAGGTGTCCCTGCCAGTATTGCACTGTTTATGTTATCAACGCCTATTATCCAAGCCTTGTTTGAGCGTGGTCAGTTTAGTTTTAAAGATACGCAAATGACCGCTTTGGCCTTGCAATGTATGAGTGCAGGGGTGATTTCATTCATGCTGATTAAAGTCTTTGCACCGGGTTTTTATGCACAGCAAGACACCAAAACACCAGTACGTGTGGGTTTAATGGCTGTGGCTGCCAATGCGATTTTAAACGTGGTGTTTATTGGCTTCTTTAAACTGATTGACTGGCAAGCTGAACACATGGCATTGGCACTGGCATCATCAGGTTCGGCTTTGGTGAATGCAGGCATGTTGTATTTCTATTTGCATCAACGCAAGATTTTCCGTTTTGGTGCGCACTGGAAAAAACTCATGGTGCAGTTTGCAGTGGCAAATGCCGTGATGATTGCTGCGTTGTGGTATGCCTTAACTTGGTATAACGGTGATGTATCACAATGGATGCGTGTGGCAGAAGTCACTGCGCTGTGTGTGGTGGGCGTAGTGGCCTATGGGGTTGGATTGTTGGCAACGGGTTTTAGACCACGTCATTTAAAACCTTAATGAAGCGAAGTTGATCTGAAAAAATACCGCAATTTAAATTGCGGTATTTTTTTGTTTAAAGATGATGCGGCTTTGGATTATTTTACAATTTCTAAAAGTTCCACATCAAAAATAAGCGTGCTGTTTGGCTCAATTGCATCGCCTGAGCCAATTTGACCGTAGGCTAGAGCAGCAGGAATAAAGAAGCGATATTTGGCACCAACTTTCATGAGTTGTAAGCCTTCAGTCCAACCTTGAATGACTTGGCTGACCTGAAATTCTGCAGCTTGATCGCGGGCGATAGAACTGTCAAATACCGTACCATCAATTAAACGACCTTCATAATGGACTTTAACGGTAGAGGTGGCTTTGGGTGATTTGCCCGTACCTGCCTGTAAGACTTGATATTGCAAGCCAGACTTGGTGACTTTGACCCCTGCCTTTTTGGCATTATTGTTTAAAAAGGCTTGCCCAATTTTAGCATTGCTATCGGCTACTTTTTTAAGCTCAATCAGTTGTTTGGCTTCGGCTTGCTTTTTGAATTGAGTCAGCACTCGTGCCATTTCTTCATCGCTTAAACTGGCGGCTTGGTCTTGTGTTGCCATTTTTAAGCCAGCAATGAAGGCTTCGAGATCAATATCTTTTAAGGTTTCCGCATTGCTGCGCCCCATTAAATAACCAAAGCTATAACCGACCTGATCTGCAACAGGACTTTTATTGGTCACGGTTTTGGCAAAACTGCCACTGCTGAGCAGTGCGATACACACAAGGGCAAGGTGTTTTTTCATTCTTTTCGTCCTAAGACCATACAGGAGAGCCAAGCTCTCCTGAAAGGGTGATGTTGTTATTTCACTTCAATCAGTTCAACATCAAAAATTAAGGTGCTGTTGGCAGGAATCATGCCTGGTACACCTTGTTCGCCGTAGCCCAGTTTCGATGGAATATACAGCGTAGCTTTACCGCCTTCCTTCATGAGCTGTAAACCTTCAGTCCAGCCCGGAATGACTTGATTCAGTGGGAATTCAATTGGCTCACCACGTTGTACCGAGCTGTCAAATACTTTGCCATCGACCAGTTTACCCGTGTAGTGCACTTTGACCACAGAGCTTGCCGTTGGCTGTTTGCCTGTGCCTTCTTTAATCACTTGATATTGCAAGCCAGAAGCTGTGGTTTGTACGCCTGCTTTTTTGCCATTTTCAGTTAAGAATGAATCACTGGCTGTTTGTGCAGCTTGCGCTTGAGTGGCTTGTTTTTGTTGCAACTCTTGCTGGAATTGCTCATAGGCTTTTTGTAATTCTTCTTCGGTGTAGGCAGGTTGTTTACGCGCATGACCTTCACGCACACCTGTTACAAAGCTGTTGATGTCTAGCTCTGGTGGGGTTTGATGTGCCACTTCATAACCCAAAGCGTAGCTGATTTTTTCAACCGCAGAAGCATTTGCCGACGCTTTAGAGGTCGCCACTGCTGGGTTTTGAGAGGCATAATAAACAGGAACAAGTGCAGCACCGCCTAAAATTACAGCAATAGCGATGGGTAAGGCTTTACTCATAGGTTTTCTCAAATTCATTTTATAGTTAAAAAAGCAGCATTCATCTTAGCAGACTTTTTCACAGACTTTTCTAGTTTGGCACGTGGCTTTGCAGCCTGTGTCGATTCAACTTTTTAATATATGCTGCTTACGCAGTTTATTCTATAACAGACTGAATATCTAAAACATTTTTTATACATAAATCTTGCCCATCTGAGATGAGCAAGACCGTTAAATTGGGCAAGATTTAACTTAAAAATCAGTCAAAGTCGGCCTTTAACACCACCCGATAGCGTGCCTTGCCCTGATGCAAATGTTCAATTGCCTGATTGATTTGTGACATCGGAAAAACTTCCACCTGTGGGGCAATCTGTTTGCGTGCGGCAAATTGTAGTAATTGACGCAGCGCTGCAGGCGAACCTGTCGATGAACCAGTAACCGATTTTGCACCGCCAATTAAGCTGCCCGCCTTAATTTGCATGGGTTCTAGCGCTACACCTAGCATGTGAATAGTGCCATGTGGTGCAAGCGTACTTAAATAAGCATTCCAGTCCAAGCTTACGTTTACCGTACTTAAAATCAGGTCAAACTTGCCACGCTGGGTTTTAAGGGCAGCAGCATCACGGCTGTTCACTACATGGTCTGCACCCATAGCCAGTAATTCTGCGGTTTTGTCTGGATTGGAACTGAACGCCGTAATTTCACAGCCCCATGCTTTTAATAATTTGATGGCGATATGCCCCAAGCCACCAATACCAATCACCGCAACATGATGTACTGCCTGAATTTGATGTTTCAAGATCGGATCAAATACGGTAATTCCACCACAGAGCAAAGGCCCTGCACTGACAGGATCGACCTCATCGGGTAATGGAATTACCCATTGCCAACCTGCACGGACTTTATCGGCAAAACCACCTGCATGTCCCACAATGGTTGCGGTAGTGCCATTGCTGCACAGCACTTGTTCGCCTGCAATACAGGCATCGCAGTGTTGGCAACTGTCTGCAGTCCAGCCAATGCCTACACGTTGCCCCACGGTTAAGCCTTTGGCCTCACTGCCTAATTGGGTAATCGTGCCAATAATTTCATGTCCTGCCACCACAGGATATACCGAGGAATGCCAGTCATTTTGAATGACTGAAAGATCGGAATGGCATAAGCCACAATATTCGACTTTGACTTCTACCTGATGCGCCTGCAATTCACCCGCATCAAATTGATAGGCTTGCAGGGCTTCACCTGCCTGCATTGCGGCATAGGCTCGAATGGTATTACTCATATTGCACCGTCCTTGTCATCGACTGACTGTATTGATTGGTGATCTTGCTGTTATGGGGTGAGCAGTTTTGAATACTAAAGCTTGGATGTTGTTTTAAAGTTGCAGTGATTTTCATGGTCATTGACCATACCAACGGCCTGCATAAAGGCATAACAGGTAGTTGGCCCTACAAATTTAAACCCTTTTTTCTTTAAGGCTTTAGACATGGCCACACTGGTTGTGGTTTGTGCAGGGGCAAGACGATAGTCAGGCACGTCATTAGAAATTGGCTGCTGTGCGACAAAATCCCAGAGCCATTTCACAACATCTATCTCATCATCTTTTAATTTTTGCCATGCAATTGCGTTGTCACGAATGGCAGTTAATTTGCCAGCATGCCGAATCAGGCCTGCATCTTGTAATTTAAGTGCGATCTCGTCATCACTGAGGGCTGCAATTTCTGCAATGCTGTATTGAAAAAAATGCTGACGATAAGCTTCACGTTTTTTTAGAACAGTAATCCAAGACAAACCTGCTTGTTGACCTTCTAGGCAAAGCATTTCAAACAGATGTGCTTCTGCAAATACAGGTCGTCCCCATTCTAAATCGTGATAGGCCATATAGAGCGGATCATCGGAGCACCAGCCACAGCGTTGTATCGTCATGGGTCATGCTCCTTGTTGAATAGATAGCTGAATAGATGTGAATGGGACGGACTTAAAGCTGAAATGCTGCCCATTGGTCATGTTGGTTATCCCAATAATATAGTTCTGCCTGTTGCAGATCGTGAAAGGAAATCCAGTTGTCTTTACCAACTTTATCTGAATAACCTGTGCTGATGAGCAGGGCATCTTCAGTAATTTCCATGACCCAGCCTTGATGGACTTGTCCTGCCAATACAATTTTTTGTTGATTGCCAGATTCTGCAAATTCCACCAGTCGATTAATCAGGGCTTCAGACATGAAATGTTCCTAACAAAATTAACGTAAATAAGGATAAGGATTGACCGCACCGCGTCCTTTACCATTTAAATAGAGCCCATAATGCAAATGTGCTGCGGTATGTCGGGCATTGCCTGTATTGCCCACATAGCCAATATGTGCCCCAGCTTTGACATAATCGCCAACTTTGAGTCCACGCTTATGTCCATCTAAGTGTGCATAGTAATGCCAAGTGCCTGCAGGCCCTAATATCCAAATTACTTTACCACCTAAGCGATTATCGCGTAAGTCTGCAATTAAACCTTCTGTAGCGCTATACACTTTGCTGCCTTTGGCGGCAAGAATATCAATGCCTTCATGCAAACGTCCGCTACTACGAGATGCACCCCAAGTGTCATTCAACTGATGCGCTTTAATGCCCTGCACAGGAATGGGCAAGCGAGTTTTTAAACTCATTTGATTGAGTTTTTGCACCAAGGCAGGCGGGAGTGGGGTACTGGGACGTTTCGGTGCAGAACTACAGGCCGCAATCAATAAGGTAAAGAGTGACAGGCTTAAAACAGCAATCCATCGAAACATAAGACATCCTTGTAATGGCAGTGAAAGCAAAGATTTCATTCATCACGATGCTTGACTATGTCACAGATTGATTGCCGAGATCAATTTTTTCATGGCCGTCGGAATGCCCAAATCGCTGGCTTGTTGCGGACTATACCAATCTGCATTCAGTTCTATTGCCAAGTGTTCTTGTAGATCAGCATCGACCTGAAAACACAGTGCTTCAAGCTGCCAAGTGAAATGGGTAAAGCTATGTGAAATCTGTGCGCGTTGCTGTACCTGTTTAAGGCTCAAGCTTTGACACAGTTGCTCAAAAGCCTGTGCATCTTCAATAACAGGCAAACACCATAGTCCACCCCAAAGTCCTGTATTGGGACGTTGTTGCCATAACCACTGATCTGCGCATTGCAGTACTAAGACCTGTGCAGATTTAACGGGTACGGCTTTTTTCGGTTTTTTAAAGGGCAATTCCTGCTCTAAACCTTGTTGATGTGCTTTGCAGTGTTGTTGCATTGGGCAATATAAGCACAGTGGTTTTTTGGGGGTACAAATGGTGGCGCCCAAATCCATAATAGCCTGCGTATAGTCGTGATTACGCACTTCGGGGCAGAGCTGTTCTGCCAGTTGCCACATGGCACGTTCATGTACAGGTTTGGATAAATCATCTTCAATAGCAAAAAAACGTGCTAAAACCCGTTTGACGTTGCCATCCATAATGACGCCGTATTGGCGTAAACCCAGCGACATCATGGCACCACCCGTAGAGCGACCAATGCCCGGCAAAGCCATCCACTGTTCGAGCGTACTTGGAAAATGTCCTTGCTGTGCCACAATGGCTGCGGCTTTATGCAAGTTGCGGGCGCGGGCGTAATAGCCTAAACCTGCCCAATACGGTGCAACTTCATCCCAAGTTGCACGTCCTAAATCTTGCACTGTCGGAAAGCGCTGCAAAAAACGCTCAAAATATTGCAATACGGTTTTGACCTGAGTTTGTTGCAGCATGATTTCAGACACCCACACCGCATAGGGATCATCGGCGACTTGCCACGGCAGGTCATGGCGTCCGTGTTGATCGAACCACGTGAGGAGAGCATCGGAAAATGAAAAAGCAGTCATGCGAACCCAGTTTGTAAAGTAGCGGCTTAGTATAGCCAAACTGGCGTGGGAATTACGTGCATAAAAAAAGAAGATGAGCGTGCATCTTCTTCTTTAGGTTTGGTTTCACTTGGTTTGGGATAAAACGAGTCGTGGTTTAAATTTGACCGCTCATACCCCAACGGTTATCCAATTTTAAGGTCTGACCTTCATAGCGTGGAATAATGTGGATGTGTAAATGCTCAGATTTAGCATCAAACACATCGCCATCATTAAAACCCACATGGAAACCTGCAGGTTGATGACGCAATTGCAACTCATTGCGCGCCAATTCTAATAAAGACAATAAACTTTTACGTTCTTTGTCTGTAATGTCAAAAAAAGAGCCGACGTGACGTAGCGGAATGATCACGCAATGTCCTTTAGACAGGGCATTGGGTTCAGGCAAAATTACCCCAAATTCATTTTTTGCCAAAACATCATAATCATCAAAATTGCAATAAGGGCATTGCTCAGTCATTGTTATATCCTCTTCTTTAAAATTTTCTTGGCTTGCGTTGAGTATATGCTGCGTAATGTGAACAGCAGATTAATCTGCTAAACGACGATCCAACACTTCATACATGGCAGCTAAACCTTGTTGCTCTGCCGATGCGTTATAGCCTAAATCGACCCCATTGGCTTTGGCACGTTCATCGGCTTGAGGGTTACTAAAGCCGTGTTTGGCATCTTCAAAAATAATCACTTCATGCTCTACTTGAGCCGCGTGCATTTCTTCACGGAAACTTGCGACGTCGTCTAAAGTCACCATGCTGTCCAGTTCACCATGCAACACCAAAATCTCGGCTTGTACCTGACCTTGTTGTGCAGGGGCTTTCGGGCTGAGGTTGGCGTGGAAGGTCACCACTGCTTTTAATGCTGCGCCAGAACGAGCCAAATCCAGAACGACTTTGCCGCCATAACAGAAACCAATTGCAGCGAGTTTATCGCGATTTACTTCAGGTTGGGCAGCTAAAGTGTCCAAAGCTGCAGACGCACGAGTCACAATTGTGTCAGCATCTGCAAAAGTTTGCATCATCCATTCATTGGCTTGGGCTGCGGTGGTGGTGACTTTTTTATCGCCATACATATCAATCGCTAAGGCTGCAAAACCATGTTCAGCCAATTCACGCGCGCGTTGTTCGGTGTATTCGTTACGTCCCCACCATTCAGGTGCGACAATCACCCCCGCGACAGCTTGTGCTGTTTCTGGTGCAGCAAAATAACCGATCAGTTTGCTGCCATCTGCAGCCGTATATTCAATTTCGCGAGTTTTGATTGCTAAAGCCATGCCTTATTCCTTATCGTTTTCAATGCCATGATTAAAGCATAATAATATGGCACGCATTTTTAAAAACAGGGTAAATACTGCCTATAAATGTGAGAAAATATTTTTAAAATAGCCAAATTGGCATTTGTTGCGTAAAAAGCGGACATAAAAAAAGAAGGAAAAATCCTTCTTTTTTATCTGATTTTTAGGAATTTATAGACGAGGTCACTAGATTTTTCCGCGAGAGAGGAAACCAACAATTGCCAAAATCACAGCAATCACCAATAAAATAATGGCAAAGTCTTTGGATAAACCTGCGACACCACCAAAACCAAGTAAACTCGCGATTAACGCAATCACTGCGAAGATTATAGCCCAACGAAACATAATTGTTCTCCATGTGTTTTTATAGCTTCTGAATTTAGTATAGGGAGCTGAACGCAGCACACTGTTTTGTTTTTGTGTATTAAATGTTCAGTTGTTTGAGTTAAGTGTTTGATTCATTTAAAGACTAAACAAAAGCAACAAGTTGAAACAAGGCTGTTATAATGACGCAGTTTTGTTATTTTCTGTGCGCTATGTCTGATCAATTACGACCTGAATTTTGGAAAAACTATCCGCTGAATGCCTTAAATACTGCGGAATGGGAAGCCTTGTGCGATGGTTGCGGTTTATGCTGTTTGGTCAAACTAGAAGATGAGGACACGCAAGAAGTGGCCTATACCAAAGTGGCGTGCAAGTTACTGGACTGTAACACAGCACGTTGTTCAGATTATGCCAATCGCTTTGACTTTGTGCCCGATTGCATTCAACTTTCCCCCGAAAAACTAGAAAAAATTCACTGGTTGCCGCCAAGTTGTGCCTATCGTCGTTTAAAACAGGGCAAAAATTTGCCATCTTGGCATTACTTAAATACGGGCTCACGCCAAAGTGTGATTAAAGCCAAAAAATCTGCGGCAGGGCGTTGTATTTCAGAACTGGATGTTGCAGAAGAAGATATCGAAGATTATGTGGTGCGTTGGGTGCGTTAATTCATACTGCAGAATAAACTTTGAATCGTGTTTTAGCGATAAATCGGTACGATTAGAAATACTCCAAAGCTTGAGATCATAGTAGACTAGGTTGAAGTCAAGTATAGAAATAACAAGATGTCAGAGAGTCATATTCCACTGCCTGAGCGTTTGCGTCCACGCGATTTATCGCAAATTATTGGTCAAGATCATCTTTTAGGTGAGCAAGCGCCGTTACGCCAAATGATTGATCAGGGGCATTTGCCTTCAATTATTTTCTGGGGGCCACCAGGGGTGGGGAAAACCACCATCGCTTTGCTGTTGGCGCAGGCGGTAGATCGTCCTTTTATCAGCCTTTCTGCCTTGAATACTGGGGTCAAAGAGCTGCGTGAAATTATTGCCGAAGGCGGCGATTTGCTCACACCAGTGGTGTTTATTGATGAAATTCATCGCTTTAATAAGTCGCAGCAAGATGCCTTATTAAATGCGGTGGAAAAGGGCAAAATCACCTTAATTGGTGCGACCACTGAAAATCCATCTTTTGAAGTCAATAGTGCGCTGCTTTCACGTTGTCAGGTCTATACCTTAAAGGCTTTAGATGCCGATTCGATTCAGACTTTGCTTACTCAAGCCATTCAGCAAGATCAATTCTTAAAAGACCGTTATATTCAGATTGAAGAATTTGATGCTCTGATTCAGTTTGCTGCAGGTGATGCACGCAAGGCTTTAAACCTACTGGACTTGGTGGCAAGCACCTTTGAACCCGAGGTGGAAAATATCATCACCAACGCGATTGTGGTCAAGGTTGCGCAACAAAACATTGCCCGTTATGACAAGTCAGGCGAGCAACATTATGATTTGGTATCGGCTTTTATTAAGTCAATTCGTGGCAGTGACCCCGATGCTGCATTGTATTGGATGGCGCGCATGCTCAAAGGCGGTGAAGACCCGAGCTTTATTGCGCGTCGCATGTTGATTGCTGCTTCGGAAGATATTGGCAATTCAAATCCGAATGCCTTGTTATTGGCAGGCGAGTGTTTCCGCTCGGTACAAGTGCTGGGTATGCCCGAAGCGCGGATTATTTTAGGACAATGTGCAGTATATTTGGCAACCAGTGCCAAAAGTAACAGTACTTATTTGGCAATTAATAAAGCCATGGATTTGGCTGAAAAAACCGCCAACTTACCTGTGCCACTGCATTTACGCAATGCACCAACCAAGCTGATGAAAGAACAGGGTTACGGGGTAGATTATTTGTATCCACACAATTACCCAGAGCATTTTGTGCTGCAGGAATATATGCCACCTGAATTGAAAGGCACTAAACTGTATGAGTCAGCACGTAATAAGCGTGAGGTTGAAGGCGAGCGTTTACAGCAACGTCGCTGGCAGCAAAATCAGTCATAAGCTATTTAGTGCAGCTGATAAAAATAATTGGCATAAAAAAAGCTCAAGCATACACTTGAGCTTTTTTGCATTGGTTTACAGACATCAAAGAGGTGTCTGTAAGCAAAGACTTAAAGCGGTTTGATGTTTACAGCGTTCGGGCCTTTTTGACCTTGAGTTACGCTGAATTCAACTTGTTGACCTTCATGTAAAGTCTTGAAGCCTGAGTGTGCAATTTCGCTGAAGTGTGCAAACACATCTGGACCAGATTCTGGTTGAATAAAACCAAAACCTTTAGTTTCGTTAAACCACTTTACCGTGCCTTTCATTGTCGGATTTGACATAGGGAAATATCCTGCTGAATTTTAATATGTTGCAATCTAAAAAAGATTTGGAATAACTGGGAAAAAGATGCGACTTAAAATCTGAACAAACGAAGGATTACAAAATAAAACTACGGACTTAGACGATTAAAACGAACTTCATATTTTTCTAGTATGACAACAAGCATACACGGAATTGCAGAATACACAATTTAAATTCAGATAAATTTAAAAATAGGCAGACAGACTGGGCATTGTGGATGGGGCGATTTTTTCAAAGATTTGGTTTGTAAACCCTGTTTGGTCTACAGCAAAATACAAAAAACCGAGCAATGTTGCTCGGTTTTGGGAATTCAGCTTTTAAAATTGAAAAGCTTGAATTAGATATTGTCTAAGTCGATGCCTAAACGTGCAGCAACTTCTTCATAAGCTTCAACCACACCGCCTAAACCTTGACGGAAACGGTCTTTGTCGAGTTTCTTCTTGGTGTCTTTGTCCCATAAACGGCAACCGTCTGGAGAGAACTCATCACCCAACACAATACGGTCGTGGAATACACCAAACTCAAGTTTGAAGTCGACCAAAATCATGTTACCTGCATCAAACAATGCTTTTAATACATCGTTGACTTGGTAAGTTAATTCTTTCATTTTTGCCAATTGTTCAGCATTGGCCCAACCTAAAGCAATCGCTTGAGATTCGTTTACCATTGGGTCGCCAAGAGCGTCATCTTTAAAGAACAATTCAAATGTAGGTGGGGTCAGTTCTTTACCTTCTTCTACACCTAAACGACGGCAGAGTGAACCTGCAGCGTAGTTACGAATAACGCACTCTACAGGAATCATGTCTAACTTTTTCACCAATACTTCGTTTGGTGTAAGTAGTTTTTCAAAGTGAGTTTCGATACCCGCTTCAGCCAATTTTTCCATGATAAAGGCGTTAAAACGGTTGTTCACCTTACCTTTACGATCTAGTTGTTCGATTTTTTCGCCATTGAACGCAGAGGCATCATCACGAAAGACTAAAATCAGGTGGTCTGCACTGTCTGTGGTATAAACAGATTTTGCTTTACCAGTATAGAGCAAGGTTTGTTTTAACATGAGGGAACCTTTTTCAAAAAAAAATGCCTAGTACGGCTAGGCTGGCCAATTTTGGTAAATCTGGGCCAACAGATCTGCAGCTTTTTCTTGATCTGCAAAGCTGTTATCGGCATTGAATACAGCTAGGTTGTTGCTCGAACCGACAGAGGTCAATCTTAAGACATAAATCTGTTGATCGACCTTAATGGTTGCCTCGTAACGGTTCTTACTTTGACCAACAATGCTGTAATTCAGACTGCTGAGGGTGGCAAGTGTGTATTGCCAAATTGTAGCAGAATTTCCATCAATTTTGAGCAACGGATTTTGGTTTCCGTCAACTACGGGTTGAGGACGTCCAATTTGCGTACTGTCTTGAACTGTGTTGCTGCTGGCTTGCATGGCTTCAGGACGTGGCATCGCAAAACGGTTGCCACGTGCATTTTCAAGCTTAGGTGCATTTGCCGTTGCTAAAGGGTCAACGCTTGGTGCAGGATACAACGGTGTTGCAGGTCGAACCACAGAACCTTCTGGATATTGAAGTGGTGCTAAAGTAGCGGCGTCTTTATAGTCCAATGAACCATTATTGATGGCAAGAGAACTACAACCAGCCAAACTCAATACTGAAAGTGCGGCGATAAAACCAAAACGTAATTGCATCATACTAAGCTCTTTTATTGAATGACACCCGCAGCCTGAAGGGCTTCGCGTAACGGTGCACGATATTGTTCTGCAAGCGGAGTTAATGGCAGGCGAATTCCTGTACCAATTAATCCCATTTCATGAAGTGCCCATTTCACAGGAATTGGGTTCGATTCACAAAATAGAATATTGTGTAAATTTGCAATCGCACTGTTTTGTTGCTCTGCACCTGCAGCATCACCTGCGATTGCAGCCGCGCAAACTTGGCTCATGGCTTTTGGTGCAACATTGGCAGTTACAGAAATATTGCCTTTTGCACCGTGCAGCATCAATTGATATGCCGTAGCGTCATCGCCTGAATACACCACCATGTTTTTGCCTGTTAAGCCAGCCAATAATTGCTGACCACGTGGCACATCGCCCGTTGCATCTTTTACGCCCACAATATTTGGGATGTCTGCAAGACGGATGACCGTTTCATTTGACATATCTACACCAGTACGACCCGGTACATTATATAAAATGATAGGTAAATCAACTGCTTCTGCAATTGCTTTATAGTGCTGGTATAAACCTTCCTGAGTTGGCTTATTATAATAAGGCGTTACCAATAAGGCCGCATCTGCGCCCAATTGTTGTGCTTCTTTGGTCAGTTCGATGGCTTCATGCGTTGAGTTTGCACCAGTACCAGCAATGACAGGAATACGCTTATTTGCGACGCGAATAATTTCTGCGATCACTTTGGTGTGCTCTTCCATACTTAAGGTCGATGCTTCACCAGTTGTACCTACAGCAACAATACTGTTGGTACCTTGTTCTATGTGCCACTCAACGAGCTTCTCGAGACCTTTCCAATCTACGCTGCCATCTTCTAACATTGGGGTGACAATTGCGACAATTGAGCCTTGAATGGTCTGTGCTTGCTGAGTCATTTTTTAAAAAGATCCTATTTTTCCATCCACAGAGGTGTAGAAAAGGTAGATGTGGATGGTTGCAGTATTTTGATTTGGGTCAAAATTCAATCAAATTGATTAAATAATGCTTAGCCAAATTATGACTGATTCAGTGTGTCAGAACAATATGCTTTCGTCAAAGCAATCATAAACTTTGTTTAATTTAGTATTTTAGGATCAGCAGCTTGTTGTTCAAAATAAAAAAATAATAACCATCTCCTTTGTACCCAAATTTTCATTGGTATGGCGCAACGGTATCAGCGTTTTTTTAGCCACATGAGCAAGAACAAAGCGCTGCTTTGTTTGCTGCGCAAGGGGGCGAGCATATTTTTTGCTGCTATTGCGTTATGTGCCAGTCATTTAGAATGACTAAATTTCCTGTCTCATGCCTTATATCAGCTAAAAAATATGTATCGCCGCAAACATAGACAAATTGTCAACAGACCCTAGATATTTATATAAAAAAACGCTCAATTCAGAGCTTATAGCTCTTATATCTGAGTGTTTTAATCGGGATATTTTGATTTTTGATTCTTAAGAATAATAGCTTTTAAGTCTACCTATGTTGTCGCTGACTTCTTAAATGGTGAGAAATCTTGCGCTGAATTTACTGCTTTAAGCGGGAAAATAGCGTGTAATTTGCCAGATTTATTGTTTTTTTCGCTATGTTTTTTTCTACATGCTGCGCAACACGTTTGCGCTGATCTGAAAAAATTCACTTTGGTCTAACACTTATTGATAGCTATTGCTGCAGTTTAAAACTGCGCAAGATGCAGGCTTTCACATGGCTATCTAATTCTAGTAGAGGGACCCAATGGATAGATCAACACAACATAGCGATCCGCGGCATGCGGTTATTACCGTCGCGATCTGCTTTTTAATTGCAGTGATTGAAGGTCTGGATATTCAGGCAGCAGGTATTGCTGCGGCAGGTATCCGTGAGCATTTTGGTTTAGACAGCTCGCAGCTTGGGGTATTTTTTAGTGCGGGTATTTTAGGTTTATTGCCAGGTGCTTTGGTTGGCGGACGTTTTGCAGACCGTATTGGTCGTAAAAAAGTATTAATCTGGTCTACAGCAGTCTTTGCTTTATTTACCTTATGTACGGTGTGGGTGAATAGCTTTGAAAGCCTATTGGCGGTGCGCTTCTTGGCAGGTGCGGGTTTAGGGGCAGCCATGCCAATTTTAATTACTTTGGCATCTGAAGCTGTTTCGCCACAAAACCGTGGTCGTGCTGTGGGCTTGATGTATTGTGGTATGCCTGTGGGTGCAGCCATTTTATCTTTAATTGCCAGTACAGATTTTGGCTCAAACTGGAAAAACATTTTCTATTTGGGTGGTTTGCTGCCATTTATTGTCATTCCATTGATGATGTGGTTATTGCCAGAATCACGTGAATTCTTAAAAGCACAAGCGGCAGGTAAAGATGTCACAGCACAAAATGCTGCGCCAAAAGCATCTTTTAAAGATTTGTTTAATTCACAAAACTTATTGCGCACCTTATTTATTTGGGTGAGTTACTTCTTTACCTTGATGGTGGTTTACATCATGTTGAGCTGGTTACCATCTTTATTTATGGAATTAGGTTTCTCGCGTAAAGAAGGCAGTACTGCACAGTTCTATTTCATGGTGAGTGCGACAGTCGGTACTGTAATTTTGGGTATGCTGACCGACCGTTGGAAAAAAGCCTACGTGATTTTATTGATGTATGGTGGTATTTTGGCAGGTTTATTTGCTCTAAATGCAGCGGGTTCACTCATGCAAATGTATATGGCTTCAGCTTTGGTCGGTGCTTTTGTGATTGGCTGTCAGGGCGTGTTATATGCTTTTGGTAGTATTGTCTACCCAACCGAAGTACGTGGTACTGGGGTCGGTGTTGCCTCTGCTGTTGGTCGTGTAGGCGCAATGCTTGGCCCTGCTATTGCAGGTCAGTTGTTGGCAGCAGGCTTTGGTGCGGCTGGGGTTATTTCAGCAGCCATTCCATGTATTATTATTTCAGCCATTTTCATGTTGTTATTGGTACGTCGTATTCAAACTGTTTAAAAGGATGAGAACAGTTGAAAGACCAAATAGCCTGCACCTGCAGGCTATTTTTTTGTATGTTGATCGCTGATTTTTGAGAGAAAATGCTCGAATGAAGTGTGACAAGTACTGTCGCAAAGCTGCCTGTTCTACTGGGTGGCAATGACGCAAGCAGGGTATAATAAGTCCTAAAAAACAGTAAATATAAGAGTATCATTTGAAGCAGAAAAAATTGATTGCAGAATTTCAGTTGGATCAACAGCAGTTTTCGCTGTATCTGATTGAATATGAATTTATTTTAGAACTGAAACGCCATTTTCGAGCAACACGGACTTCTCCAAAACAAAACGCGTGGCTGGCATTTGCCGATCAAGCTACTTATGAAGATGTCAACGCAGGTATTGATGCCTTTCAGGTGATGCGTTTAACCCGACAGCATTTGGTCAATTATTTAACTCGGCATCCACTGCCTTATTTTTATTTTCATGCCGCGACTGCACGCAAAGCCAAAATCTATCCACGTTTTGTACGGCAATTATTGTTACAGCTACCGAACTATCAACATTGTGCCGAAAACGATTCTTTTTATTTTTATCAAAGCGATACAACTCAGACTTAAATTTCAGCTATGCTAAGGGTAGCGTTTAAGATGGGAAAGGAAACAGCATGCAGCAGCTGAATAATGCCTTGATTGTGGTTGATGTGCAAAATGGTTTTTGTCCAGGAGGTAATTTGGCGGTTGCAAATGCCGATCAAATTATTCCCTGCATTAATGCGTTGGGACGTGTGTTTCAGAACATTGTGATCACCCAAGACTGGCATCCTGCAACGCATGTGTCCTTTGCTGCCAACCATGCAGGCAAACAGGACTATGAGCAGATTCAGCTCAGTTATGGCGAGCAAGTGTTGTGGCCTGTGCATTGTGTGCAAGGCACAGCTGATGCTGAATTACACCCAGATCTAGATTTGCCTACAGCACAATTGATTATACGCAAAGGTTTTCACGAGCAAATAGACAGTTATTCTGCCTTTATGGAAGCAGACCGCAAAACCACCACAGGCTTGGCGGCCTATTTAAAAGCCCGTGAAATTGATACGGTTTATATTGTGGGCATTGCCACCGACTTTTGTGTGGCGTGGACGGCAATAGATGCCTGTGAGTTGGGTTTTAGCACCTATGTGATTGAAGATGCCACCAAAGCGATTGATTTAAATGGCTCTTTAGAACAAGCATGGCAACAGATGTTGGCACAAGGAGTACAGCGAGTACAAAGTCAGCACTTACTTGGCTAAAACTAGATAACGAACTGGCCGCGAAAGGGAAGGGCGAAATCTTCCTTTTTTCTATAAAAATAGATTAAATGTAAAATAAAATAAATAAAAATCAATTTTTTACATATACTCAATTTTGACGAAATGTTCTGCGATTGATTGTGGGTGTAACATGATTGTCATAATCTCTACCTACCATGCCTTGCACAGAGGCGAAATAAGCAGACTGTCTTAAAAACAGCATAGAGAAGATATGGAACACTTTCAGCATTCATCTGATACTTATTTTAATCGTGAACTCTCTTTAATTGAGTTTAACCGTCGGGTCTTGGCGCAAGCTTTAGACCCAGAGTTACCTATTTTAGAGCGACTCAATTTTTTAATTATTTTTTCACGTAATTTAGATGAGTTTTTTGAAATTCGCGTTGCAGGTTTAATGAAGCAACTCGATTTGAATGCCATTACCCGTACCCCAGATGCCATTCCGACTGAACAGGTCTTGGTAGAACTGTCTGATAAAGTGCATCAGGCGGTGAAGCAGCAATACGACACTTTAAATTATGCCATTTTGCCGCAGCTGCAAAGTTTAGGGATTCACTTTATTCAATACCATGACATTGTGGATAAACATAAAGCGTGGATTGCCGATTATTTTGCCCGTCAGGTACAGCCTGTTTTAACGCCAATTAGCCTAGACCCATCGCATCCATTTCCGCGTTTGGTCAATAAAAGTCTGAACTTTATTGTCAGTTTACAAGGCAAAGATGCTTTTGGACGTGAAATTGAAATGGCGATTGTGCCTGCGCCACGCTCTTTGCCACGTTTAATCAATTTGCCAAAAGAAGTGGCAGGTAGTGCGACTGAACATATTTTCTTGACTGCGATTATTCAGCAGCATATCAATGATCTGTTCCCAGGCATGAAAGCCACAGGTTGCTATGCGTTTCGAGTGACCCGCAATGCCGACCTGATTTTGGCCGAAGATGTCGATGATTTGGCAGTTGCCTTAAAAGATGAATTATCGTCACGTCGTTTTGGGCGTGCGGTACGTTTAGAAATTGAAGATGATTGCCCGCAAGATATTATTGATTATTTGCTCAGAGAGTTTGATTTAGATGAGCAGCAATTATATCGGATTAGCGGGCCGATTAACCTGTCGCGTCTGACCAGTAGTTTTGACCGACCTGAATTGAAATATCCACCTTTTGCACCTGTGATTCCAAAAATATTTCGGAAGCAAAAACCGATGTTTGAGATTCTGAAAAAGCAGGATGTGTTGCTACATCACCCATTTGACTCTTTTCAGCCGGTGATTAATTTACTCAAAGAAGCGGCGAAAGACCCAAATGTGTTGGCGATTAAGCAAACGCTGTATCGTAGTGGCCCAGATTCTGAAATTGTGCAGGTACTTGCAGAAGCCGCACGTAATGGCAAAGAAGTCACTGCCGTGATCGAGCTACGCGCACGTTTTGATGAAGAATCCAACATTATGGTCGCCAACGTCTTGCAAGAGGCAGGCGCAGTGGTGGTGTATGGCATTGTCGGCTATAAAACCCATGCCAAAATGATTTTGATTGTGCGTCGTGAGCAAGATCAGTTGGTGCGCTATGTACATTTGGGTACAGGCAACTATCATGCGGGCAATGCACGTATGTACACCGACTATGGTTTGATGACCACACATCCTGATATTTGTGAAGATGTGCATCGGGTGTTTCAGGAACTCACAGGCATGGGCAGATCGGCAAAATTAAAAAACTTGCTGCATGCACCATTTACCTTGCACAGTGAATTGCTCAAACTGATTGAACAAGAAATCGGGTTTGCACAAGCAGGCAAAGCTGCCCGAATTATCATTAAAGTCAATGCATTGACTGAGCCTGAGTTAATTACGGCTTTGTACCGTGCTTCGCAGGCAGGGGTACAGGTCGATTTAATTATCCGCTCGATTTGTTGTTTGATTCCAAAAGTGAAAGGTATGTCTGAGCGTATTCATGTCCGTTCGATTGTGGGACGCTTTTTGGAGCATACCCGCGTGTATTATTTTGAGCATGGTGGTGCAAAAAAATTGTACTGCGCCAGCGCAGACTGGATGGGGCGCAACTTATTTTCACGGGTGGAAACTTGCTTCCCTATTTTGGATGAGAAAATTAAACAGCGTATTGTAGAAGATGGCTTGCTGAGTTATTTGCATGACAATCAAAATGCGTGGGAGCTACAAGCCAATGGCGAATGGCAGAAAGCTGCTGTGGTGGGGCAGGCTGCTGTACACAATGCGCAAATGTATTTGGTCGAGCAGAAGCAGTTGAATGTGTAAATTGGGCTGCAGTAAATGGATGTGATCTAGCATCTGTGAGTATAAAAAACCTGAGTATGTGTGCATACTCAGGTTTTTATGCTTTTAAGGCATCTCATGGATTATTTTAAGAAGCTCTTGAATGTTTGCCTTTTAGAATTTCAGTTCGCAGGCTTTGCGCCAACTCAGCCGATTGGCTGTCCATGCCATTAACCATAAAGGCATGGCGCATCAGCACATTGGTCGGATTTGGCATACTCACTAATTCATAATGCGTAGACAGTTCATCTAGTAATTCATTCGGTAAATGCACTGCATTTTCACGAGCAGATAATTGATGCACCAAACGCTCTGCTGCCTGCACTGCAGATAACTGCATGGCTTCGACTGCGGTTGATAAACCACTGCGAGTTTGCAACACAAAACGCTTTTCTTCACGATAACGCTTATACAGCACTTCAGACAATAACTGGAACACCGTGCCAATCATGGCCATACAGGCTGCTGCATTTGGTGTATTGGCTGCAATACTGAGTGTTGCGCCATCTTCATGGAATGGTTGTACTGTTTGAATGTCGGAACGGTTTAACTTGTAGTGTTGTACGCACAGTTCAATGCTTTTGTTCAGGAAAATCTGACATAAGCTAAAATAAGGCACAGACACACTTTGCGTGACCGTGTCTAATAATTGTTTCGGGTCATAAAACTGAATATTCAGCGCAATGTTGTTTTGCTCTTGGCTTTGCTCAATGGCTTTGTTTGCTTTAGGCGACATCACAGGTTTAGGCTGTTGCTGTGCCTGCGCAAGTGCCAAAGCCGTTTGATGTTTTTCTTGTTCAAGGGCTTGCGTCAATAATTGTAATTCGTGTTTAAGGCGAGATTCATTATTAATGCGTGCTAAATATTCACTACGACTTGGACGGGCAATCGCGCGATAAGCCAACCATAACAAGCCATGAACCAATAATGATAAAAGTGTCGCTAACCATTGGGTACGCAGAATTTCACCAATACTTGGCTGAATTAAGGTAATTTCAATGCTGCCGACTTTCTTTTCATTGATGATTGCATCGCGGACAAAGACTTCACCTTCACGGGTACGTGACTGTCCACCTGTCGCCAAGACCTGATTTTGCGCATCTAAAATACGAATAGAAGCAATGCTTGGATTGGTGGCATAACGATTCACCAATAATGCCAGTGATACTGTATTGGCAGGTTCCAGCTCAGAAAGGCTGTCTGTGACCAGTTGGCTGGTCATTAACTGCCCCTGATTGGCGCGGTTTTCATTTAATTGGTGTGTTGTTGCAAGCACCAATAAAAAGGTGTGAAAAGCAAAACTTACAATCAATAGGCTAGCAAATAGCCCTTGTCTAGGCGCATTCAAGGTAAAACTTCCAAGGCATTTATATTCAATTTAGATTATGATTCTCACAATAGTTGTAGCTCAGACCCGAGTCAATTCATGCGAGAAATCATTCTTATATCATTTTTAGGACCTGACCAACCTAATCAGTTTACTCGATTAATGCAGGTATTGTCCGCTCATTCCTTACAAATCTTAGATGTTGGCCAAGCTGTTATTCATAATCAACTGACTTTAGGTATTGTTGTTGCATCAGAAGACCAGACTGCAACTGCTTTAGCCATGAAGGAGATTCTGATTTTAGCACATGATATTGGCTTAACTGTGCGTTTTAAACCAATCTCTGCAACTGAATATGAGCAATGGGTCAAAGAAGGCGGTCGTACCCGTTATATCGTGACTGCACTGGCACCAGAGCTGAATGCCTCACATTTACAGGCGGTCACGCATATTGTATCTAGCCAAGGTTTTAACATTGAAACTGTAACCCGTTTGTCGGGTCGCCCACAGCTTAATGTAGCCGAAGATGAACCTAAACGTGCTTGCATTCAGTTTGGATTAAGTGGACAAATGCTAGATGCAGTTGCCATGCGTGCTGCGTGTTTAAGCCTGTCGAATGAACTGAGTGTGGATGTCGCGGTACAAGAAGACAATGCCTACCGTCGTAACCGCCGTTTGGTGTGTTTTGACATGGACTCAACGCTCATTGAACAAGAAGTGATTGATGAGTTGGCGATTGAGGCAGGTGTGGGCGATCAGGTGGCGGACATTACCGAACGTGCCATGCAGGGTGAACTGGATTTTCAGCAAAGTTTCCGCGCGCGCGTAGCATTGCTCAAAGGTTTAGATGCTGCTGTGTTGCCTAAAATTGCCGAACGTCTGACCGTGACCGAAGGTGCTGAACGCCTGATTTCAACCCTGAAATCTTTGGGTTATCGCACCGCTATTTTGTCGGGCGGTTTCCAATATTTCGCAGAATATCTGCAGGAAAAATTGGGGATTGATGAAGTGCATGCCAACATTCTAGATGTGGAAAATGGCATGGTTACAGGCGAAGTAAAAGGTCACATTGTGGATGGTGCGCGTAAGGCATTATTGCTACGTGAACTGGCAGACAAAATGGGGATTTCTTTGGAACAAGCCATTGCGGTGGGTGATGGTGCGAACGACTTACCAATGCTTTCTATTGCAGGTTTAGGTGTGGCGTTCCGTGCTAAACCGTTGGTACGTCAAAACGCCAATCAAGCCATTTCAAGCGTGGGCTTAGATGGTGTGCTGTACTTATTGGGCGTGCATGACAAAGACTTGAACCGTGCCTAATATGACAATTCAATGAAAAAAACGCAGCAGTCATGCTGCGTTTTTTGTTTGTATAATCAGCAGATAACGATGAACGGTAAACAAAAACTGTCGATAAAAACCGCAACAGCATTGAATGAAAAAAATATTTTTTAAGGCAAAAAAATAAGGTGTTTTTTTGTAATGACACGCGAATAAAGAGCTAGCTTAGCTTCCCGAAAACTACAAAATTTAAAAAATGTAATGACAATATAATATTGCGACAAGGTGTGTCGCTTTATAAAAATACAAGTCTTTTTTTATCTAGAAAACGCAGCATAATGCAGACATAGAATTTAAATCGACATCCATTATTTATTTAAACGGTATTTGAAGTCGCAGACCAATTCAAAAAGAGGCTGCATCTTTAGACGGAGGTTTTTATGCTAACAGCGAATTTAGCGACCATTGTAGGCTTAAGCCTCGTCGCAGCTGCGTTGATTGCTGTTTTCTTTTCGCCTTATCGTCGCTGGTTAAACTTTATGTTGGCAGGTATGGTGTTTTGGGGTTTATTGGAAGTGGTGCGCTACAGTGTGCAAAGCGTATTTGAACTGCCAATTACCTACAGTTACTTGTCGGCAATTTTCTTGGCGATGACTTTGGTGACTTTATTATTATTACGAGAAGACCGTCGGGCAGAGCGTGCTTTGGCAAAACGTCGCTATATCGAACATACCCCAGTCTATGAAGACGATCAGCAGCAGTGCTCAAGCCGCTAAATCGTACAGACTAAATTCAAAAACTTTAAAAAGATGCAACTGGTTTGCATCTTTTTTGCTTTATCTGTACGGCAGTTTGCGCCATCCAAACAGCGACAAAATTTTAACACCCTCCTAAAGATTGTTATACAAAGCCTTGCAGCAAAAAGCGGGAGTTGTGATAGGATGAGTCTGTTCATTATCCAACAATTACAATAGGCTTCACTGTCATGAAACTTTCTGCAATTCCTGTGGTCAAACTTCCTTTGGTTGATGTCAGCACCGATCCACTTGACCTTCTCGTGGCAGGTTTGGCATTGCGTATGAAACAACTGGCACGTACCAGTCCAAAATTTATTGAGTTGGTGCATGAACGCCAGTTCCGTATTCAAATTGGCACAGACTTGGGTATGGCGCGTCAAATTATTGTCAACAATGGACATATTGACACTGTGGCAGGCGATGCAGAAAAAGCCGATTTTATTTTGCAGTTTGCAGACAGCGAGCAAGGCGTAAAAACCTTAATGAAAGGTGATCCAACTGCATTTATGACAGGCATGCAAAATGGCAGCATTAAAATGGAAGGTGATTTTGGCTTATTGGTGTGGTTTAACCAAGCAGCGAAATTGATTCCACCTAAACTACCAAAACCTGTAAAAGAAAAAATTAAAATGGCACGCCAGTTTATTAAACAAAAAACGGGTAAATAAGCTGCTCAGACCCAAACAAAAACCTCTGATCAATTTTTGACAGAGGTTTTTTTATATGTGATTTACTTGACTTCCAAACAAAAAGTCACAGGCCCGTCATTTACCAAATGCACTTTCATATCGGCAGAGAAAATACCTGTTTCCACCCTGTCAAACTGACTTTTGGCATAGTCCACCAATTGTTCATACAGCGCTTTGGCATCGTTTGGGGGCATCGCAGGGCCAAAATCAGGACGTAAACCTTTTTGAGTCTGTGCCATGAGGGTAAATTGTGAAACCAATAACACACTGCCATTGGCCTGACTGACATTCCAACCCATTTTGCCTTGTTCATCATCAAAAAAACGATATTTTAAAATTTTATCAATCAGCTTTTTGCCTTTCTCAAAATTATCGTCTTTGCCTAAGCCCAAAAATACCAAAATACCCTGTTGAATCTCGCCAGTGATTTCACCATCGACCACGACTTTGGCTTCAAGAACTCGTTGTAATAATGCGCGCATGGGGGACTAATTTTCTCAGTGTGGGGGATGGCTGCAGATTGTAGCAAACTTAGGCACTTTGGCGTGCATTAACATCAATCACGAAAGCATCACAACGGTAGCTGCCCGCAGAGAGGTAAAATATCTTGGGAAGGCTACACTTCAGCAAAGTTGTAACAAGATTGTCGATAAAAGCCCTTTTTTGCTGAATAAAGTATGCTTTAATGCAAGAAGTACCGCGAAATGATGATCCCTATGACCCCCATTATTCAATCTCTGCTCGATACTGATTTATATAAATTCACCATGTTACAGGTGGTGCTGCATAAATTTCCGCAAACGCACAGTGTGTATCAATTCCGCTGCCGTAATCTTGAAGATACCGCGTATCCACTGAGCGATATTTTAGCTGAGTTGAATGCGCAGCTTGATCATTTGTGTCAGTTGAAATTTAAAGAAGATGAATTGCAGTATTTGCGTAATTTACGCTTTATTAAAAGTGACTTTGTCGATTATTTAGAATTATTTCAGCTCAAGCGTCGTTTTATTCACGCCAGTATTGATGCGCAAGGTCGTTTGGATATTCGGGTAGAAGGCCCGATGGTACAGGCCATGATGTTCGAGATTTTTGTCCTGGCAATTGTCAATGAACTGTATTTTCAGCGCATCCGTAATGATGAGGTTTGGGCAGAAGGTGAGCGCCGTTTACAGCAAAAAATTGCCCTGATTCAAAGTTACCAACAGCAGCAACTGCCTGAAGATCCACCATTTTTGGTTTCAGATTTTGGTACGCGCCGCCGTTATAGTTTTGCATGGCAAAAGCACGTGATTGCGGCTTTTCATCAAGCTGTACCTGAAGTGTTTCGTGGTACTAGTAATGTACTGTTGGCTAAAGAATTAGGCATTACCCCAATTGGGACAATGGCACATGAGTTTTTACAGGCATTTCAGGCGCTAGATGTACGTTTACGTGACTTCCAAAAAGCCGCACTAGAAACTTGGGTGCAAGAATATCGGGGTGATTTAGGCATTGCCTTGACTGATGTGGTCGGGATGGATGCTTTCCTGCGTGACTTTGATTTGTATTTTGCCAAGTTATTTGATGGCTTGCGACATGACAGTGGCGACCCGTATGTGTGGGGCGATAAAGCTTATGCACATTATAAAAAGCTAAAAATTGACAGTAAAACTAAAATGCTGACCTTCAGTGATGGCTTAAATGTCGAAAAAGCATGGGCCTTGCATCAGTATTTTAAAGACCGTTTTCAGGTTAGTTTTGGGATTGGTACCAACTTAACCAATGATATGGGGCAAACTGCGCTAAATATTGTGTTGAAATTGGTGGAATGTAATGGTCAGTCGGTGGCGAAATTGTCCGATAGTCCGGGTAAAACCATGACCGATAATGACACCTTCTTGGCATATTTACGCCAAGTTTTTGAAATACAAACGCCTGTTTAAAACCTGAGCACATTGAAAAAACCGAAGAAAATCTTCGGTTTTTTTCTAGATTAAAGCATGTGATTGTTAAAATTCTGCGAAAGTTATGAAAAAAACAGCATGCTATCAAAAATGACCTATACTAAGTTAAAGTTGATTGCCAAACAGACTGAACCGCATAAAAATGAGCACTTCTCCATTCAATTTTGGACTGCTGATTGAAGCAGAAGATTTAGTTCCCTTTTTAGGGCATGAAAAATTGCGCATTGTCGATTTGAGCCGCAATTCGGTGTACGAGCAATTGCATCTTCCGCATGCTTTACAGGTCAAACCGAGCATGTTGCTACGTCAGGATGAAGATACATCGGGTTTATTGCCTGAACCCGAGGCTTTACAAGACTTGATTCAGTATTTGAGTATTTCCCCTGAGCATCATGTGGTCGCCTATGACGATGAAGGTGGCGCATGGGCAGGGCGTCTGATTTGGAATTTACACTGTTTAGGCTTTGAAAATACCAGTTTACTAAATGGTGGGATTCACGCATGGTTGGCAGCAGGTTTTCCAACTACTTCTGAGGTTGAACCGCTAACACCCGTCAGCATGCTTGTTCCTGTTGCCGAGCAAAATCAGTATAGAATTCAATATGATGAGCTATTAGAAAAGTGCCAAAACCAGTCGGTGCAACTTTGGGATTGCCGCACCATAGATGAATATACAGGGCTGCGTTTGGCTGCACGACGCGGTGGTCACATTCCTGGGGCATTGCATTTTGAATGGAGTACTGCCCTTAATCGTGAAAATCATTTAAAATTGCATCCCTTAGAACGCACACGACAGCGTCTGGAACAACTCGGATTCAATTTAAACGAACCTGTAGTGGTGTATTGTCAGTCACATCACCGTTCAGGTTTGGCCTACATTTTAGGGCGTTTATTGGGTTGGAAAATTCAGGCCTATGATGGTGCGTGGAGTGAATGGGGCAACCGCCCTGACAGTCCTGTTATTACTGGAGAGTTGCCGTCTTGAGCCTCACATCACGTTTAAAAAAACAAATTTTCATTCAGGCACAACGCGTTGTGCCACAACATCAATTATCACGTGTTGTGGGTAAACTTGCAGCCAGTGAGCATCCTGTGCTCAAAAATGCGGTGATCACTGCATTCAAGGCGCAATACGGCATTGATATGTCTTTGGCAGAACAAAGCAATGCCTTGAAATATAAATCTTTTAATGAATTTTTTACCCGTTCTTTAAAGCAGGGTGTGCGGGAAATTGACAGCAATCCGAACAGCATTGTATCGCCTGCAGATGGGGCGATTTCACAGTTGGGTAAAATTGAAGATGGGGCAATTTTTCAGGCCAAAGGTCAGCAATTTACTGTTGAAAACTTAATTGCCGACCCGCAATTGGCTGAACCATTTAAAAATGGTCAATTTGCAACCGTGTATTTATCTCCGCGCGATTATCACCGTGTACACATGCCTTTTGCAGGCACACTCACCGAAACTTTATATGTGCCAGGTGAGTTGTTTTCTGTCAATCAAACCACAGCCGAAAATATTCCGGGTTTATTTGCCCGCAATGAGCGCATGGTGTGTTTGTTTGATACCGAACTGGGGCGTATGGCAGTTGTTTTAGTGGGTGCCATGATTGTAGCGGGCATTGAAACCGTGGCGACAGGCAAGGTCAAACCATCGGGGCGTTTGGAACTGAATCAACACCAATTATTCCTTGAAAAAGGTGCAGAATTAGGACGTTTTTATTTGGGTTCAACCGCGATTGTTTTGTTTGAAGAAAATAAAATGCAGTGGGATGCCGAATTCAAAGCCAACTCTGTGGTGGAAATGGGGAAAAAGTTAGGCTTTTTACTTTAATTTTCAATTTATAACGTTACAATTATCCCTCAATATTAAATATCTGCCTATTTTGTAGGCAGATGCATTATAAAGTGAGGGTTTTATTTATGTGGTTATGGATTTTACTTGCCTTAATTGCAGCGATTATTTATTTGGTTCTTACTTCTTATAATTCGCTGCAGCGTAAGGCGCATGATATTAAAGAGTCTTTATCCAATATTTCTGTCTCAATTAGTAAAAAAGTTAATTTAATTAATCAGCTTATGGATGTTGTTCGAGGTTATCAAGAAAGTGAGCAATTGACACATTTAACAGTAGTTAAAGAAACAGGAATGAATGCTATCTATTCTAGTTATCAAGATAGTAATATGATGTTAACGAACTTACAGGGTATGGCTGAGAGATACCCTGATTTAAAGGCAGACCAACAATACCATCGCTTAATTACAAATATTGAGCAATGTGAGCATGAAATTTCTCAATGGCGCAATGAATATAATGCTCGCGTGAAAGCTTATAACTCACATCGTTCATCTATCCCTACGATTTTTGTTGCTAACGGGATGGGTTTTTCTGAAGCACCATATCTTGATTTAACAATAGAAAATGCAGAACAAACTATTTTAAAAGATTTTAAAATGGATGATGGAGAGCGTTTGAATGCTTTATTTAAATCAGCAAAAGATAATATTGTAGATGGTTCTAAAGCCTTAGCCTCAACCTCTAAAGTTGTATTGGATAAAGCAGCAGATACAAGCAAAAAAATTGCGTCTAGTGAACAAGTACAAGGAATTGTAGATAAAGCAAATGTTTATATGGGGAAGCCAAGTACAACTAAATTCTTCTATTTATTATCTGATTCGACACCAAAAGGTCCTGTAAAAATAGAAGAAATTATTATGTTGGCTGAAGATCCAAATTGGGTTGAACAAGTCCGTTTATCAGAAGTCGGGACAGAACAGTGGATGAGCTTTGAAGAATGGACTACGCTTCATACACAACCAACACTGCAATTACAACAACGTGATATTTAACTTAAATAGACTCTCCCTTCTATTATAAGAGGGGAGAGTTTTCCTATTAAATCTCGTAATACAAACGCTCTTTCGGGAACACAGCTTTGAATATAGAGCCTTGATTTTCTTTAGATTCGACTTCTAAGTGTGCATTATGCTGCATCAAAACGTGCTTCACAATTGCTAAACCTAAACCTGTGCCGCCTGTTTGTCGGCTACGCGCGCTGTCTACACGATAAAAGCGTTCAGTTAAGCGTGGTAAGTGTTTCGGATCAATCCCGATGCCAGTATCTTCTACAGTAAAATAGCCTTGATTGCCATTATCATGCCAGCCAATGGTAATCGTCCCGCCTTTTGGGGTGTATTTAATTGCATTGGTGATTAGGTTGCTAAAGGCGCTGGCCAATTCTACATCTGAACCAATCAGATCATAATGACTGTCAATATTTAAGTTGAGTGTATGTCCATAATCGACGTTATAGGCATGTGCATCGTCAAATAATTGATTCATTAAACTTGGCATTTCAATAATTTGATTTTTGGCGATGGTTTTTTCATTTTCCAGACGCGACAGCAGCAGCAGGTCATTTACCAAAGCGTTCATGCGTCGGGTTTGTGACTGCATTTGCTCAAAAGCACGTTTCCAACGCGGGTTAATATCTTCCTGATCGGTAAAGGTTTCGATATAACCACTCAGCACCGTTAGCGGAGTGCGTAATTCGTGTGAAATATTATCGACAAAGTCTTTACGCATTTGTTCTAGGTTATGCATACGCGTCATGTCGTAAGCAAATAACAAACGGCTATCGCCACCAAACTGAGTCATTTTGACTTGCACATATTGCCCTTCATGCACGCTAGATTTCATTTTTAAACCGTCAGGTGCTTGATCAATATGATTAAAATATTCAATAAAACTAGGTTGGCGCAAAATAGTGAGGATGTTGCGTCCACGGTCTAAAGGCTGAATACCCAATAGCTTTTCAGCAGCAGGGTTCCACCATTCAATTTGATGATTTTCATCAATCAGCATCACGGCTTCATCCAACGCCACCAATGAAGACTGGGCGCGATCAATCAACCCGACCATTTCGGCCTGAACGATACGTTCCTGACGTTGTGAGCGATAAACATTGAACAGTAATGCACCCCAAATACCATGCAGATTTGGCGGCACATCATAAGGACGATTGGAAATCCAATCATTAACTAAATAGAGGGAGCGCATTTGCTGAAGAAAAAACAGCAAAAAGGCGAGGCTAATACAAATCCAAAAATACCCAATCCCAAAACCAATCAAGCTTGCAATAATTAGGAAAAAGGCCAATAAACGAAAATCTTGTTTGGCAAAAGTCCATAAACTGCTGTAACGAACTTGTTTTAGGTCACGGGCGAGTTCAGGGACTGGGTAAGGTTCGTACATAAAATAATTTTAGCCTAAAGCAACATCCGCACGTGTCGAGAAGCGATAGCCTGTACCACGTACCGTTTGTACAAAACGGTCTACGCCATACGGTTCTAAAACTTTACGTAAACGACGAATATGCACATCAATAGTTCGGTCTTCAATATATACATTGCCGCCCCAGACTTGGTCAAGCAATTGCGCTCGGGTGTAAGCGCGCTCTGGGTGCGTCATAAAGAACGCCAATAGACGATATTCGGTTGGGCCCATTTCTAAAATATTGTCACCAAAACTGACACGCTGGCTGACTGGGTCCAAAATTAAACCGTTGGCATCAATAGTTTTTTCACCGCTTAAGGCATTGGCACGACGTAAGACCGCTTTAATACGTGACACCAGTTCACGGGTCGAGAACGGCTTAGTCATGTAGTCGTCCGCGCCAGCATCTAAACCTTGAACTTTGTGATCTTCTTCGCCACGTGCAGTGAGCATAATCACAGGAATTTCAGCAAGGTTGTCATCGCGTTTTAGGCGACGGCACAAGTCTACACCGCTGACACCGCCTGGCATCATCCAATCAAGCAAGATAAGCGCTGGACGTTGATCGACAATCATCTGATGAGCTTGTTTTGCATCTTCTGCTTGTAAGCACTGAAAGCCTGCCATATCTAAAGAGGTATGGATCATCTCCCGAATTGGAAGTTCGTCATCGACGATTAAAATGTAGTCATCTTTCACAACGCAATATCCTATAGATGTTAACGGTGGACCGTTTTATTTATGACAGGCTTATTACAAAGATTAATTATGACAGTATCATTGCAGAAAGGGTTGAATGGGCTATTTTTGCAATAATTTGTGACAAAATAGTGTCGATTTGATGAAAAAACTGAACAGGTTCAGTCAAAGTAAATAGGGTCTGCTGACACTTCGTCTATGTTTGCGACGTGAGAGATATATCTCGCAAGATTTTTTAGCTGATATAAGGCATGAGGCAGGAAATTTAGTTATTCTAAGTGACTGACTCATAACGCAATAGCGGCAAAAAAATATGCTCGTTCCGAAGGACTGTAGCTAAAACTTTCTCAGATTGCGTTATGAAACTTGGCAATAGACCCACTATTCCCTGCCTGATCTGCTCAGTTTTAGCCTACAGCGCAAGCCATTTATGAAATGTCAGCAGACCCCTCTGAATTTGAAAAATATTATGAATATTTTTCGATTTTATGACAATGTCGAAGAATCTTTCACAAAAGCTTGCTCTTTTTCCGAAAAGGTCTGTAATAACGATAAAAATACAATACGGCAAGAAGACAAGACATCTTCCATGGATTGTTTGAAATCGCTCATCACCCAGCGAATCGCAATTTGGGTGACATAACCATTTAAGCCTGTCGCTACCAGTGAAATTTCTCGGTTGGGGCGGTCTAAATGCGGCATCATCAGCATGACAAAGGCCTGAATCATGCGGTCAAAACGCGACATAGTTTCGTGAATGGTGGCTTGGTTATGTAGTTCTTGCACCAGCATGGCATCAATATAAATAATACGTGCCATTTGCGGGTTATTTTTTAGCGTGGTCAGTAAAGCAGTCAGTCCTGCATCAATCATTTTTTTCGGGTCGGTGGATGCTTGCATAATGGCTTGCATGACATTTTGCTGCAATTCATCAATCAGTTTTAAAAAAATAGTCTGAAATAGTTCTTCGCTTTTTTTAAAGGATTCGTAAAAGTAACGCTCGGTCAGTTTGGCTTCGGTACAAATATCTTTGACAGTCACGGCAAAAAAACCATGCGTACCATAGGCCTGAATACCCGCTTCAATCAGTTTTTCCCGACGTGCCTGTTTGCGTTCAGTTAAAGACAGACCTTTAAACTGACGTTCTTTTTGTTGTTTCTGGGGCTGTTGTTGTGTATCTGCGTGGATGGGCAGTTGTTCTGTCATCTTCACTTGAGCCAAATAAATTCGTTAATGGGTTTTATATTAGCAATAATTATCTGTTAAACCTATGTTTTCATATTTGTTTGCGATATTCGTTTTGACTTATATTGACAATAGTTATTGTCAAAATTATATTGAAAGCGATATAACTGCACAGCCCTACAGAAAAACAAGCAGGTCTGAACTGTGCAGGCAACATACTCAAGGAAACCACATGAAAAATTTTAAAAATAAAGTTGCCGCAATTACAGGCGCAGGCTCGGGTATTGGGCAGCAATTGGCTGTTCTATTGGCGAAGCAAGGCTGTCATTTATCGCTCAGTGATGTGAATGAACAAGGTTTGGCGCAAACAGTGGATTTGCTCAAAGACAGTAATGTGCGCGTGACCATTAAAAAGGTGGATGTTTCTAAATTAGAACAAATGCGCGAATGGGCAGCTGAAACTGTGCGAGACCACGGCTCGGTCAATATGATTTTTAATAATGCAGGCGTGGCGTTGGGTTCTACCGTAGAAGGTGCAAGTTACGAAGAGTTGGAGTGGATTGTTGGTATTAATTTCTGGGGTGTGGTCTATGGCACCAAAGAATTTTTGCCTTTAATCAAACAAACGGGAGATGGTCATATCATTAACATTTCCAGTTTATTTGGTTTAACTGCACAGCCAACGCAGTCGGCTTATAACGCAACCAAATTTGCGGTGCGCGGTTTTACCGAGTCTTTGCGTCAGGAATTGGATTTGGAAAATTGTGGTGTGAGTGCGTTGAGCGTGCATCCAGGCGGGATTCGTACCAATATTGCCAACAATGCTAAAATGAACGACAGCATGCGCACTTTGGGCATGAATCCTGAAAAATCGGCACGTGCTTTTAATAAATTATTGCGTTGCCCGCCTGAAGAAGCGGCGCGCCAAATTTTAGAAGCGGTACAAAAAGACAAGCGCCGTTTATTGATTGGTAATGATGCCAAAACTTTGGATTTAATCCAGCGTATTGTTCCAACGGGTTATCAGAAAGTTACCGCATGGGCGACTAAGTTGGGCAAGAAACGCGGTTAATCTAACTTACAAATATAACAGACCATTCAGACCAAAACCTGAATGGTTTTTTTCTTCCAGACAAATTGATAATACGCACCTTGACCGATGCACAGACTCACAAATGCCAAGGCATAGGCATACCAAATTCCTTGCAAACCCCACCACTGACTGAAGAAATAAGCACACGGTACTTCAATTAAAACAATCGCTAAAATATTGATGATCATTGGAACATTGACCGTGCCACTGGCGCGCATAATGGAGGCAAAAATTGCACTGGCACCAAAAAATAAAATGGCCCATAACACAATAAATAAGAGCTGCTGACCCAGTACCACCACCGCAGGATCGGTAATAAACAACGCCATCAGATATTTAGAAAATAAATAACCCAAGGTGACTAAAATACCTGTAATCAGCAAATTCATGCCTAAGGCTGTACGGGTCACTTTAGCCAGTAATTCGGCTTTGCCTGCACCAATGGCTTGTGCAGCAAAAATTGAAGCGGCAATTGCAATAGATAGCGCAGGAAATTGAATATAGTTCAACACCTGATTAACTGCGCCATAGGCGGCAGTGGCCTCAGCACCATGCCGATTGACCAAACCGACAATCACCAAACCTGCCATAGAGGTAGTGACCATTTGTAAGCCTGTGGGAATCCCTAAGCGTAAAATCACCTTGCTTAAATTGGGTTGATGCCGAATTTGACGTAGTAGATGCACATCCATTTTTAAGGGATGATTCTTTTTATTCAGGTAAATCACCAAAAAAATTAAAACAGCCAGATAGCCCAGAATGGTGGCAATTGCAGGGGCAATAATGCCCAAGCGAGGAAAGCCAAAATAACCTGCAATCAGGATGGGGGTAATCACCAATCCCATTAAACTAGTCAAACTCAGGGCAATGAGTGGCGTAAGGCTATCGCCCACTCCACGTAAAATAGAGGTATAAATAATATAAACAAACAGCAGTGGGCTGCCTGCCAACATCCATTGCACATACGGCAGGGATAGATGCATCACTTTAGGGTCTGTGCCTAATAATATTAAAATTTGTTCGGCAAAAATCACCCCCAAACAGGCAATGAAACTGCCGCCAATTAGGGTCATAAATAAAGTCGAACCGACAATACAACGCACTTTTTCGACATTTTGTGCGCCCCACGCTTGCCCGACCAACACGGTCGATCCTGCCGAAAGCCCAATCACAAAGGCCATCAGGCAAAAAATAATGGGAAAAAATACCGACACCGCAGCAATGGCTTCCACACCGAGCATTTGCCCGACAAAAATCGTGTTAATGGTGCCCGAAAGATTTTGCAAAATATTGGTGGCAATCAGTGGCAATAGAAACACCAAAAAGGTTTTCCAAAGCTGAGGGTGATCGACCAGTGCCTGAGGTCTTGCCATGCCAAATCCTGCGCTTCAATATGCGGTTGTTTGAAATTTCACCCTAGCATGATTTGGTCATAAAAAGCCTTAGCTTTTCAGTAACTCAGTGACATTTCAGTGGAGCTTCATCGCTTAAATTGCCGATAAAATTTCACCTGCACGCAACAGGGTTTCGGTTTTTTTAGCAAAGCAGAAACGGATTAAACGTAAATCATCGGGTGGGGTTTGATAAAATGCAGACACAGGAATACCGACAATGCCGTGCTGCTCGGCTAGAAAATGGCACATATCGACAGCATTTAAGCCGGGACGGATATTGCTGTAATCTAAATTTTGAAAATAAGTGCCTTGTGCAGGGCTGAATTGAAAGCGTGAATTGGCAATGCCTTGATTAAACAAATCACGTTTGTCCTGATAAAACTTTGCCAGTTCTGCAATATGTTCAGGGTGCTGCTGCATATAATTTGCCAAAGCCACTTGCACAGCGCTAACTCCGCAGAAATTAATAAATTGATAGGCTTGGCGAAAGAGCTGCATTAAGGCAGGTGCAGCCGCACAGTAGCCTGTTTTCCAGCCTGTGACATGAAAAGTTTTACCAAAGGAACCCACGACAAAACTGCGTTCCCTAAGCTCAGGAAAAGACAGTGCAGAGCGGTGTTGATGCGCATCAAAGACCAAATGTTCATAGACTTCATCGGACAGCACCACAATATTATGTTCCTGAGTAACATCAATTAAATGCTGCCAATCTTGCGCTGACCATACTGTGCCTGTGGGGTTATGTGGTGTGTTGATGATGATCATGCGGGTTTTGGCATGAATCGCATCTTTGACCATATTCCAGTCCACCTGAAAATGTGGAGCCTGCAGCGGAATATGAACGGCTTTTGCACCCAACAATTTTACACAGGGTGCATAACTGTCATAACTTGGATCAAAAATAATGACTTCATCGCCTGCCTGCAGCACGGTTTGCATGATGCTAAAAATAGCCAGTGTTGCCCCTGGGGTGATGGTAATTTCACTGATCGGGTCAAGCATTAGCTGATCACGCTGTAAAAATTGCTGTGCCAGTTGTTCGCGTAGTGGCAAGTAACCATCGCCCGAAGGATATTGATTGAAGCCTGCGTGTGTGGCTTGGCTTAAAGCATCCAGTAATGCTGCAGGTGGGGGAAAGTCGGGAAAACCCTGCGATAAATTTAAGGCATTCAGTTGTTGTGCCAAGTTAGACATGGTACTAAAAATACTCAGACCTTGAGCAGGCAGTTTCGCGTGAATATCGAGCATAGTGGGGTTCTGGTTGTGGCAGCAGCTTGTTTTACATCGTAGCGTTTTCAGGGGGGAATGCAAATGGGGTAAAGGGTGATGATGTGGCTTGAATAGATCGTTCGAGGCGTTATTTTTGATTGAACACCTCAAGATCGACTTATCAAAAAAATTTCATCTCAAATCAACTCCACCAATGCCCGAATAATCCCCAATCCCAGACCAATAAATGCACCTACGACCACACCATTGACTCGAATCATGTGTAAATCACCACCCACTTCGTTTTCAATTTTGCCAATCATTTCGCGTGAGTCCCATTCATGAATACGCTCACTAATAAAACGAATCACTTTTTCACTATATTGATCAGACAAGTTCACCGCAATCGTACTCATTTTTTCATTTAGTAATTGACGTACTGCGGTATTGGCAATAATATTTTCACCGACTTGCTGAATTGCAACACGCAGGTTTTGCGCAATTCCTGAATCAGGTTTTTGTAAATCTTCCTTAATCGCATTGCAGAGAATGACCACGGCACCACTGATAAAACTCAAGACTTGTGGGCTGTCTAACAGGGCATTTTTAGTGTCATTTAGATGTAGACTGGCACTGCTGTTGTTATCTGCCAGTTGTAACATCAGTTGTTGCCCAGCATCTTCAATTTTTTGTCGCCAAGGATGTTCAGGGTCTGCCAACATAGATTCGACCCGTTGCAGTAAAGAATCTATGGTGCGTTGCTGCACATCAATTCCAATCCAGCTCGCACCTTTGGCCAGTTTCCACACGCCAAGCTCTTTAAACAATTGACGGGTCAATTCACGGCTTTTTTCAGGATGTTTCAGCATCCAGTCATGGGCAAGGTCTAAACCGCGTTGCAGCACATCCTGATGAAAGTCATTTTCCAAAACCGCACGCAGCATTTCACTGGCCAAGTGGTTGACCTGAGTATTGCGAACCCATTGCACACTGTTGCTTTGAATAAAGCGCCCAATTTGTTCTTGCCCGACAAATTCAAAAATTTTCGGTACAGTTTGCTGAATGACTTGGGTCACTTGCGCATTATTTTGCGGATTCGCCAACCATTTACCCACGGCTAAGGATAAGTCAGTGCTATGCAGGCTTTTTTGTACCACTTGGGGCGATAAAAAGTTTTCCTGTACGAAACGCCCCATCGACTCGGCAATACGGTCTTTGTTGCGTGGAATAATTTCGGTGTGATCACGTAAGAATTTAGGAATTAGCATTTTGCCAAAAGGATTGCGAAACAGCACCGTAATCGCATACCAGTCTGCTAGCCCACCCACCACGCCTGCTTCGGCAGACAGCATTAGAATGTGAATCAACCACGTATATTCAGGCAGTAATTTTGCGGTCAGCATTAATGCCAGCCATGCCACCACGGCAATCACTAAAGCAATGGTGGCAAAGCGTTTACTGCGTTGCAGGCTCGGAGAGCTATGCTGCGAGCTGCTCGCTAAAGTGTGGTCAGACGCTGTATTCATGCAGGCATCCTTATCTCATTAGGGCGCGGCAGGGGCAGAGGTTGGTGGGGGTAATGGTTGTCCTGTGGGACTTAAACCATATTTTGCCCCCAGTGATTGTAAAATTAGGCTCGCATCAAAGGCATCTTCAGGTGCAGATTTTTGATCTTTAAAACACTGAATGGTGTAAGACACTTGAGTCGGATCGAGGGTCACCACTTGCGGCATATCATAGAATGGGTCAGGCCAGAATGGTGCGCGACGATGATAATATCCATACGGCGAATAGCTATACGGATAGTAACTTGGTGCAGGGTAAACCACGGCTTGTCTAGGTGGTTTCTGGCTACGGTTACTCGGATCATCTAAAACTTTAAAAAAGCGAAAACCGTGTTGCAGCGTGGTTTGTGCTGCTTTCACCAAAGTAATTTCTTCTGCAGTGCCAAAACTCATGTTATGACCCGCTAAAAAACTAATCCGATAGGTTTGCGCATTCAGTGGTGTGGTGCTGTATTGCCCCAACTGCTCAAAGCTGAGAGGTTTAGAGGATGTCGTGGCACAGCCTGTAAACAGCAAACTGCTGGCAAGGGCAAGACCGAGTAGGGAATATTTCATGTGAAAGCTCCTGTACACATCAACCAGCCAAGACAAGCTCGCCAGTTAGAAACTGCTATTGGGTTGGGTTAAAAACTCAAGTTCTTCTGTACTCGAAGGACGTCCCAACACCTGATTCCGATGTGGATAACGTCCAAAACGGTCAATAATCACTTTATGTTTCAGTTCATAGCCCAACACGGTGGGGTCATTCAAACTTTCAAACAACGTTAATGCGACTTCGTGAATACGTTTGGATTCACTGTGCATAAACGGCATATATAGAAAACGACGTTCGGTTGGGTTTAAGTCCTGATCCAATTTTAAGTGAATCATTTCTTGTGCCAACACCAAGGCCATTCCATCTTGGGCAAAGGCACGCGGGTCATTACGGTATAAATTACGTGATAATTGATCTAAAATAATGATTTCAGCCAAACGACCTGCAGGTGTTTCGCGCCATGTCCATAATTCTCCTTGTGCCGCTTGTTGCAGTACATCGGTAAATTTTTCTGCGAGCAGGGCATCAAATTCTGCGCTTTTGACAAACCAATTCGGTTCTGCAGCAGGAGAAAACCAAAAATCTAAAAAATCTTGATAATTCATACGCTTTATTATTTACCTCTGTTCTTTTGATTATAAAATCACAAATTTAGCATGTCTTATAGTGCAACTTTGTGATAAAAAATTGCCAAATTAAAATTTATTGACGTTGACCACTTTATAAAATGTCAGCATGCCCCAAAATCATCATTTTGTTAGAAAAAACAGCCCAAGCGCATGTGCTGATGCCAAATCAAGTTATACTTGAACGGTAGCAATTTCATCTCAGATCATCTGCATGATAGAGAAAATTGCCACCGACCCAAAATCAGCCTGTGGTTTATGTCGTATTTGTAGTGTATTGGATTAAGCGAGAGTGTAATGAGTCAACCCGAACCAAATGCGCAAGATGTTCTACCAACATGGGTAGACGCTGCGTTGCTTCAAGGGATGTTGCGCGGGATTGAACGCGAAAGTCTGCGTATGCAAAGCGATGGCTTCTTGTCGCAGCAAGCACATCCTCAAGCCTTGGGTTCGGCACTCACACATCCGCATATTACTACGGACTATTCCGAAGCGTTGATGGAGTTCATTACTCCACCGCAAAGCAGCATTCAACACGCGCTTGATTATTTGCGAGATATTCATAGCGTGGTGCATCAGCACTTAGGCGAAGGTGAAAAACTTTGGCCGCTGTCGATGCCATGTATGCTTGATGAAACCGATGACGGTATTCCACTGGCGCAATATGGCAGCTCCAATATTGGGCGCTTTAAAACTTTGTATCGCCGTGGTTTAGGTGTGCGCTATGGTCGCCGTATGCAGACCATTTCAGGGGTGCATTATAATTTATCCTTCCCTGAACATTTATTTGCCGCCTTGCAACAACATGAAAGTGATGAGCAGCTCAAAGCACTGAGTTTGCAAGATTATCGTAGTCATCGTTATTTAGGTTTAATTCGTAACTTTATTCGTTTAACACCATTGGTGATGTTTTTAGTCGGTGCAAGTCCATCGGTTTGTCAGTGTTCTATGACGGGGCGTGAACATCATTTGCTGCCGTTGTTAAGAGGCACGTTGTATTTACCGTATGCGACTGCATTGCGTATGGGTAACTTTGGCTATCAAAACTCGGCGCAGAAAAAACTTGGTATTCATTACAATGATTTAACGGGTTATTTGGATGGTTTGCAAAAAGCCGTAAAAACCCCGTACTTGCCATTTAGCCGCTTAGGTTTAGATGATGCCACGGGTGAGCCTATTCAAATTAATGACCATGTGCTGCAAATTGAAAATGAGTACTATAGTTTAGTGCGCCCAAAACAAGTGCCACAAGAGGGTGAAACCCCATCTCAAGCACTTGCCAATCGTGGTATTGGTTATGTCGAATTACGCGCGGTAGATGTTAATCCGTATAGCCCAATTGGGATAGATGAACATACCGCAGGCTTTTTGGAAGTCTTAGCATTGTATTGTTTGTTGCAAGACAGCCCAGCCTTGTTAGATGCGGAACAAAGCATCATCGAAAAAAATCAGGCCGAAGTGGTCAATCGTGGGCGTGCGCCAAATGCGCACATTCAAGAGAGCGATGTTAAAACCTCAATTGAAGCGTGGGGACAGCAGTATGTCACCGCCATGCAACCTTTGGCTGCTTTACTCGACCAAAGTTATGCGACGCAGCTGTATTCTCAAGCTTTAGAACGCATGATGGTGCGTTTGCATGAAGTCGATGAAACTCTGTCGGCACACATGATTGCCGATACTATTCGTCATGGTGGTACGTGGGGCTTTGGCAGTTATATGGCACAGCAACATGCACATGCGTATGAACAACATACGCTTCGTCCTGAAACACAAACATATTTTGATGAAATTGCAGTGCAATCTATTCAGCAACAACAACAACTTGAACAAGCACAAGGTCTGAGTTTTGCAGACTATGTCGCACAATATAGATAACAGTTCAGGGATTTAAACATGCAATTGAGTTATCGTCTGCTAAGTGGTGTTTTATTTTTAGCCAGTGTCATTGGGATGACATTTGCATTGTATTTGGAGCATGTGCAAGGTTTAGCGCCGTGTCCACTGTGCGTTTTTCAGCGGGTGGGCCTAATTGCATTGGGCTTGGTTTCACTGATTGCCTTTGTGCATAACCCTAAATCTAACGTGGTTAAGCGTATTTATACGCTGTTCGGCAGTATTGGAATTTTATGGTCGGTGGGTGTGGCAGCACGTCATGTTTGGCTGCAAAACTTACCGCCCGATCAAGTGCCAAGCTGCGGTCCAGGGCTAGATTATTTGGTAGATGCCTTACCCATGAAAGCCGTATTGCAACAAGTACTGTCGGGTTCAGGTGAATGTGCTGTGATTGACTGGACGTTCTTAGGGCAGTCTTTACCTGTGTGGTCATTGCTGTTCTTTAGCGTGTTGGCGATCATTAGTTTATGGCAATTGCTGCGTAACTATCCTTTTGTGGCATCGACTACATTTGGCAAAGTGAAGAAAAAATAAATTCCGGGAGCCTACCCACTGAATTGATAAAAATGCGTCATCCATAAAATTGCGATGGCGCATTTTTTTTGTGTATCTGTTGATAATCTATCTACCAATCATCGTGTTGTAGGGTATTTTGAACTGCTTGGACTGTGTTAGGTGAGCGCAATGCCTTCTAAACTTGACCAATCGCCAATAAATTCATGAATTTGCTGCTCTGGTACTTCTTCATGCGCAGGATAAAACCATTTCACCAATTGCTCTGCCACACTTGGATGATATTGTAACTGAAAGTGGTTCAGACCATAGAACACAGCTTTGTGCGATTCAGGCAGTTTTAATTGAAAACGTGGGTTAGGATGTTCCCCCAAAGCACTTTTTATACTGACTAAATAATCGCCAATGACTTTGCGGGTCAGGTTCTGCTTTTTCTCAAACTCAATGCTGCCTGCCACGAAATAAGCATTAATATGGGTCGGCAAAGGTGCGGGTTTGCGGTTGTCATCGACCTGTCCAATTCGTGCCTGATTATGTTCCCAGTCATCATCTCGCACACTGCCATAGCGCAAATCTAAAATGCCGTTGCTGCGAATATTGACCAGATGCCCGACAATTTTCACAATGGGAAAGCGACCTAATTTTTCCTGTAAATGGAAACCAAAACGCTCCAACACTGCTCCGTGATGTGGTGAGCCTAAACAGACCAGATTTTCGACCAAGTGAATCCAGTGCTGCAAATTTTGCTTGCCGTAAAACAGCGCACTGCGCGACACCAAGCCACCCATGCTGTGCCCAATTAAATCAATACTGGTAATTTTAGGATGACGCTGAATTAAATCATCTAAGGTATTGGCAAGACTGCGGCCATTGGCAGAAATGCGACGCCCTGTATTGTAATTCAGATATAACATGGTGTTATGGTCACGTTGTGCCAGTAATTTTTCACCAAAACCACCAAATTGGTGTGTAGTCCAATCGAGGTGATTGCGGCATAAACCGTGCACAAAAATTACCACACGTCCAGACAAATCGCCTTGTTGGACTTCGCCATAATGGTCATAGAGCACCATAGGTAAGGCGAGCGGATTTTGCTGTTCGAGTAGATAATCTCCCAGTACGCCATTCAGTACACCGACTAAAAAATGCAGGCTTGGCGTGAGTGCTTTGTCATGTAAGTTGGGAAATTGCGCAATGATTTGACGTAAACCTGGTGCAACAAAGTGATAGCCGTATTGTTGTAAGCTGTGGAAGGCAAACTTATACAACTTTTGAAAAGTTGCGGTTTTTTGAAACTTTTGCGAGCGTTGTTCGCTCATGCCAAATACGCTGAGCAAAACTTCACGCTGAATGGTTTGAATCACTTCGCTCATCACGGCATTCAGGCGCGTGCTGACCAACTGTGCCAAGCCTTCTAAGATATCGGCCTGACTTGGAGGTGTACGATCCCATCTACAATACGTTTCATGCAGCGGTGTTAAACTTGGCATACTGTGTTGCCCCTTGTGTTCCCATATACCGAACGCTTTATTTTTACTTGGGTTCGCGGTATAAACTCAAGGGTCTGCTGGCATTTCATGAATTTACAGAACTGCAAATTTTTAGATGAATTGTCACCAAACCCGATACTTTTATTTTATCGTGTTCATCTTGAACTACTTGTAAAATACCGATGACTGCCAAGATGTTCGCATCTTTTTGTCTAACAATTGCATTTTTCCATGAAAATTAAATTAAAAACGCAAAATAAGTGCTGTATCAGCCAAAAATTGAATGGTGTTACTAAGAAATGTCGCGCATGAATTTAATTTATTTACATGGTTTTCAAAGTAGTCCTTTGTCTATGAAAGGGCAGCTATTGTATGCCTATGTGCAGCAGCATCGCCCTGGTATTCAGATGCATTTGCCCGATTTAAATGCTCCACCTTTAGAGGTTTTGGCAAACGTATCGGCATTGATTCGACGTTTGCCCAATGTGGCATTGGTGGGCAGCAGTCTAGGCGGCTTTTATGCGACACAACTGGTCGCACAGCATCATGTGCCTGCTGTTGTGATTAACCCTGCTATGCGACCATGGCAATTGTTTCAGGACTTGTTTGGCGATGTGCTGCCCTATGTGGTACATCCGAACTGGAGCTTAACTGCAGCGCAATTGGATGACTTAGCAGACATTGCGTTGCCAGTTGCGCAAGATGCAGACAAAATATTGGTGTTATTGCAACAAGGCGATGAAGTTTTGGATTATCGTGAAGCGCAGCGTTATTATAGTGCTGCCTCACCTTCGGCCATGATCATGACTGAAGCGCACGGCAATCATGCCATGGATGATTTTGCAGACAAAATTCCGATGTTACTGCAATTTTTATCGGATTCCCTAGCTTAAGGAAACAGTACAACGTGTCTCAATATACCGCTCAATCTCTTGAAGTTTTATCTGGTTTAGATCCAGTACGTCGTCGCCCGGGCATGTATACCGACACCACACGTCCGAACCATTTGGCGCAAGAAGTTATTGATAATGCGGTGGATGAAGCACTTGCAGGGCATGCCAATAAAATTACCGTAAAAGTCTATAAAGATGGCTCTTTGTCGGTAGAAGACAATGGCCGTGGTATGCCTGTCGATATTCACCCAGAATACGGGCAAAGCGGGATTGAAATTATTCTGACCAAGCTGCATGCAGGCGGTAAGTTCAGCACCGACAACTACCAATTTTCGGGTGGTTTGCACGGGGTCGGTATTTCTGTAGTGAATGCCTTGTCCAGTCGGGTTGAAGTGACCGTACAGCGTCAGGGCAACCTGTATAAAATGGCTTTTGATCAGGGCGAAGCTGCTGCACCTTTAGAAGTCTTGGAAGGCAAAGCCCCAAAACGTGCTTCGGGTACGTTGGTACATTTCTGGCCTGAAGCTAAATATTTCGATTCACCTAAATTTGCGCTAAAAGCCTTAAAACACAATTTAAAAGCCAAAGCGGTACTAGCTGCAGGTTTAGAAATTCATTACATTGATGAAATTAACGATGAAAAAATTGTCTGGCAGTTTGAAAATGGTCTAGTCGACTATTTGATGGATGAGCTGGAAGATCGAGAGATTGTACCTGCCCCTGCTTTTGTGGCGACAGGTGAGGCAGAGCGTGCCAGTGCAGAGTTTGCAATTTGCTGGAATGTAGAAGGCGGCGAGCAAATTCAAGAAAGTTATGTCAACTTGATTCCGACTGCGCAAGGCGGTACGCATGTCAATGGACTACGTTCTGGTGTGACCGATGCGTTACGTGAATTCTGTGAATTACGCAATTTATTGCCGCGTAATTTAAAGCTATCTGCCGAAGATGTTTGGGATGGGGTCAACTACATTTTATCGTTAAAGTTCCAAGAACCGCAGTTTTCAGGGCAGACCAAAGAGCGTTTATCGAGCCGTGAAGCGGCAAGCATTATGCAGAATATTGCCAAAGATGCCTTTGCCTTGTGGTTAAACCAAAACTCTGACATTGCCATGCAGCTGGCAGAAATGGCAATTTCCAAAGCAGGTCGTCGTTTAAAAGCAGCGAAAAAAGTAGAACGTAAAAAAATTGTTTCAGGCCCAGCCTTGCCGGGTAAATTGGCAGATTGCGTGGGACAAACCCGTGAAGAATCGGAACTGTTTATTGTCGAAGGTGATTCCGCAGGTGGTTCTGCCAAACAAGCACGTGATAAAAACTTTCAGGCGATCATGCCAATTCGCGGAAAAATTTTAAATACGTGGGAAGTATCTTCGGACGAGGTTTTGGGTTCGCAGGAAGTACACGATATTGCAATTGCGATTGGGGTTGACCCGGGCAGTGATGATTTATCTGAATTGCGTTATGGTAAGGTTTGTATTTTGGCCGATGCCGACTCAGATGGTTTACACATTGCCACTTTGCTGTGTGCTTTATTCGTGAAACATTTCCCAAGTTTGGTGGAAGATGGGCATTTATACGTCGCCATGCCGCCGTTATTCCGTATTGATGACGGTAAAGATGTGCATTATGCGCTAGATGAAGATGAGCTAGAAAATACGCTGAAAAAAGCCAAAACCAAAAATCCGCAAATTACCCGATTTAAAGGTTTGGGTGAGATGAATGCCAGTCAGTTACGTGAAACCACGATGGATCCAAATACACGCCGTTTGGTGCAATTGGATTTGGATGATAGTCATTTTACCGCGGGTTTATTGGATAAATTGCTGGCTAAAAAACGCTCTGCAGACCGTAAAGTGTGGTTAGAGCAAAAAGGTAATTTAGCCGATTTGGCGGTTTAAGCTGATTTAATTTAGAAAAAGCATCCATTATTTCAAAAAAGTAATGGATGCTTTTTATTGTAATTTTGATTGGTGTTTATAATTCAATATTTTCAGGCCATAAAAAATATCCACCATATTGACTGGTTTTAAATTCTGCACCTACGTCTTTGCCTTGTTGAGTGAGTGACTTTCGCTGAACAGGCCTTAAAACTTTTTTAAAAGTGCATCTTGCAAGATGTCTGACTTTAGCCGCTCATCAGCATACATGCGTTTTAAACGGGCATTTTCAGCCTCAAGTTCTTTAAGCCGCGTCATCATTGAAAGATCCATGCCGCCATATTTGGACTTCCACTTGTAGAATGTAGCAGAGCTCATACCATGTTCGCGGCACAAGTTCGGTATGGGTGTTCCTGCTTCAGCTTGCTTCAAGATACTCATGATCAAGCTGTCTGAATACTTAGATGTTTTCATAGAAAATCTCCTTAAATCAAGGTTATTCGATTTTCTACTTTTAAACTCAATTATTTTTAGGGGGGATTACCATACATTCAGATTCATTGAGATAGCATTTAGCATGTAAGTTTTTACAAAAACTGAGCCGAACAAAATCAAGTTTTTGCATCCATTTTATTTCATCAGGATGTAAATCGCTTTTTCCATAAACGATTCGAATATCAATTTTGAGTCGATCTTTATCTTCAAGTAATTCTTTAATACGGTCATTTAAACGTAAATATGGGCTAATTAAAATTAACCTTTCTTTGGCATTTTTTATCAGTTCTTCTAAGAAAAAATTGGTCGCGCTCGTATTTAAAAACTTAGCCATTTAACCCTCCTCATCGTGTCTAAATTATTATGTTTCGAGTATAGCGAATTTATTTAGGTAATGATTTGATGATTAAAAATATTCTAAAATTGAGGCGAAAAAAAAGGAGCATCTTGTGCTCCATTTTTTATTGATCCTTAACTAAAGAACCAATATACAAATAATGAAATAATAAATACGCACATGACGTTCAACACCATGCCCACACTCATCATTTCACTTTGTTTAATTTGACCTGTACCAAATACAATCGCATTTGGTGGCGTTGCCACAGGTAACATAAAGGCACACGATGCACCAATACCAATAATCACCACTAAAATTTCTTTTGGAATACCCATTTGGTCTGCAATTGCAGCAAATACAGGAACCAATAACGCAGCAGACGCTGTATTACTGGTAAATTCAGTTAAGAAAATAATGAAGATGGTCACCGCAAAAATCACTACCAATGGCGAAGTATCACCAAAGGTATTGGCAAGGGTTTGACCCAATACCAAAGATGCGCCTGAATCTTTTAAGATCGCACTGAGGGTTAAACCACCACCGAACAGTAATAACACGCCCCAATCGGTATTTTCAGCCACTTGCTTCCAAGACGCAGTACCTAGCATAACCACTAAACATGCAGCAGTTAATGCAGTCCATGTATCGGGTTGGCTAATACCAAAGGTTTCGCTAAGTTTCTTGCCGAAAATCCACGCCACTGCAGTACATACGAATAAAATCATCGTTGCAACACGGGTTTTGGTCCAAGGAATTACTTCAGTTTCAAAATGAATTTTTTGATTTAAATTTGGACGCAATACCAAATATAAGCTGACCAACATTGCTGGTAGCAAAATCAGCATCATTGGTAAACCAATTTTCATCCAGTCAGCAAAGTCATAGTCTAACGCTTTGGCTGCAATAGCGTTTGGTGGCGAACCTACCAACGTACCCAAACCACCTAAACTGGCAGAGTAGGCAATCCCCAATAAAATGAAAACGAAGGTTTTACGCTCTTTAGTGGCATCGAGGTGTGATAACAAACCCAGCGCCAACGGTAACATCATCGCCGCCGTGGCTGTGTTGGAAATCCACATCGACAACGCAGCAGTGACAATAAAAATAGATAAAACCGAAATCCCCAAGTGACCGCCCGACATGGAAATAATCCACATCGCAATTTTACGATCCAGTTTCTGAATGTGCAGTGCAGTCGCTAAAGCAAAACCACCAAAGAACAGGAAAATAACAGGATCGGCAAAAGTCGCCAATGCCTTGCTGGTGCTAATTGGCTCAAGCACTTTGCTGGCATTTTCAACAGGCATGCCCAAAATTACGGCAAGCACCGGCACCAAAAGCGCGGTAATGGTAATGTGTACAGCTTCGGTGAGCCATAAAATACCAATAAAAAGCAACAGACTTAGACCCTTATTTGCATTTTCATCATAGGGCAAGACATTGTATAAACCGAAAGAGAGCAGGGCTGCAATTGCAACAATCACCCAGGTCTTGATCAGTTCTTTTCGCTTAATATTGGCTGGCACTTCTATATGGTTATTTTCCATAGAAGTTCACTCCGTCAAAAGGAATTAAAAGAAAAGAGGGAAGATTGGTCGATGCAAACGACCGAAGCAGTCTGAATAGACTGTTTTTTAAGCTGGTCTTAATTATAGGTGTAAATAATTATTTAAGCCAAAAAAAATCTAAATAATTTTCCATTTGTTATGTTTATTGGTCTGATTTATATCAATAAAGCAGGTGATTTTTGGATGATGAATGCTCCCTGAGCAATCGCATAAAGTGCCATAAAACCCAATAATGTAAATACAATCTGCTTAAATAATGTCTGGGAAATTTGTTTACGAATCAGACTGCCGATATACACCATCAGCACAGAGATGATGCAAATCAGGGCTAAAACTTGTAATTGAGTGTGGTTAAACTGTTGAATTACTGGATATAAAACTGCCAATTGAATGAGTTTGGAAATAATAAAGTTTAAGTTGCTAATCACCACAATATCGGTTTTGCTGTGTTGAGTGCTGAGTAAATACATCATTAGAAATGGTGCCATGGCATTGGTCGCACCACCAATCACACCTGCCAGCAAACCAAAAATCAGCATATTTTTGAGTGAGGCAGAAATTTGCAAAGGACGTTGTCGAAATTGATCGGCCACGTACAATAAAATCAGTACGCCCATTGCCAATTTTAAATAACCTTCGTTCAGAATGAGCAGCAAACTGACGCCCAAATAGCTGCCAATCAGCGCACTGAAGATTAAACCCCAATATTTTTTGCAGTAGCCATATAAACTGCTGAATATAGATTGTGTGGCATCGCCCCGCAGCATGTAGATATTGAGAAGCAAACAGGGAATCAGAACCAAAGCAACCGCAGTACTGAGTGGATATAACATCGCCACCGCAGCCGTACTGAGCATAGGAAAACCAAAACCGCTCATGCCATGCAAAATTGCAGCAATCGCACAAAACAGCAGAATAATGAAATCGGTTTTTTGCATGTGGGCTTCACAGTGCTTTTTATTTGAAATTTAACTCAATGTAGCGGAGTTTTGCGCTAAGTACAAATGGGTTGCATGGTTATGAGCAAAGCATATTTATTGGAAACTATTTTAATGACCAATAAAAAAGCAAGACCGAAGTCTTGCTTTTTTGAACAGAGAAAAATACAGCTTAGAAATGGTATTTGACCAATGCGCTGACATCGTTTTGATCTACGCCTTTAATACCAAACTTGTTGTTCCAAACAGAGTGTTCGATACCCACGTATAATTTGGTTTTAGGTGAAATGTGTTTGCCCACATTCCATTTATATTGAGAAGTCCAGTTTAATTCGCTGGCATGGTCATCTTCTGCAGTAGACCAGTCTAGGAAGGCATCAGCCAAGAACTCTTCTGAACCAATTTTAAATGGTACAGCATAAGTGATGGTCATTTGATAATCATCTTTAGTGAGATCGTTGTCTGCTTTGTAGAAATTTACATTTGCATATTGCGTATATGGAATGTCTAAAGCAAAACCAATACCGTATAAAAAGTTATTGAATTCAGGATTAGCACCGTGTCCAGCATTATGTTCCCAAGTAGTTGCAATGAGAACATCTTTCACTGGGCCAAAAGATAAGTTTTGACCTGTAGTTTCACCCAAGCTTAAACGTGGCGCTAATTCAAAATAGGTTGAGTCATCATCATTGCCATCCCATTGTTGGTCAACGAAGAAGAACACATCAGAATATTTGAGTTTAGCTGCATATTCAGCAGTAAGAGTCGTACGATCTTCTGTACCTAATTTATAGTTTTCACCATAAAGAGCAGTCAGGCTAGAATCTTGCCAAATCGGTGCAGCTTGCGTAAAAGTTGCAGCAGTGGAGATTGCGCACAGCGCAGCAATATGTGTAAGTTTCATAAAAATAGACCCCAATAAAAGCGTTTCAAGGATACAGATTCTTTAGCAAAAATAAAGCAAAATTCGATTATTGACGGGTCATTTCTTGGTATTTTTTGCCAATTCTAAAAGCGCTGCATTTTTTGCAGGATTTAAAACCAATGGTAAAAATAATGTCTAGCTTTTTGCATGCCATGCTAAGCCCCTTAAAAGCATCAAGTTTCTCATTGGCAATAGATTGAACAACGTAGTGCTATCCAAATTGATCGCTTATTGAACATCTAAGCTGAAATTGGTGATAAAAGGGTTATTCTTTTGCTGCTTTTCTATAAATATCGCTTGCATATTTTTCAGATAGGCCCGATATTCAAGGTATAGGGACACGGTTCTGCAGAATTAAAAGTGTTCATCATTCACGTAGGAGGAAGTGATTCCAAACTAAGTTGAAGATGTACTTTATGCTGTAAAAACAGCACATTATAAACACGCCAAAACGTATATATAAAATTATGTGTAAGATTTTGGCACAACAAGATTCAGAAATAACGAACGCAAGAGGATGAAATCATGAACATTGAAATCCGTACCGATAAAAACATTCAAAACAGTGATCGATTAATTAGTTACGTTCGTGAAGAACTGAATAATGAATTCCAACGCCACAGTGAGCGTATTACCCATTTTTCAGTGCATTTTAGTGATGAAAATGGTGAAAAAGGCGGTGATGACGATATTCGTTGTATGATTGAAGCACGTCCAGCAGGTTTAAAACCAGTGGTTGTGAATCATCGTGGTCATAATATTGATACAGCCATTCACGGTGCGATTGACCGTTTAAAACGCAGCCTAGAACATGCGTTTGAGAAAAATGAGAATCCTCGTGGTGCTCGCCCAGAATTTGTAGATACAGATGTTGGTGGCGACGACGAATAAGGATCAGACAGATTCCAAGAGCCTCGCAAATTTTGCGAGGCTTTTTTGTGTTTGCATGTAGCCAATGCACTAAATTCACGATTTGCTGACATTTATCTCATACAAATGTCGCTTTATTGGGCATAATAGTTCTAAATTAAACATTGAATAAGAGAGCTCTCTGCATGTTAACTGCGCAACAACAAGTCTTGGTGCAAGCAATAGAAGAATTAGACCTTGCCCAAGTGCAACGCCTATTGGCAGACGGTTTAGACCCTAACTTTATGGATGCCGAAAAAGGCCCTGTGATTTCAGTCTGGTCAGATGGTTTATTTCAATGGTGGGAAAAAGTCTGCGAAGCATATGAAGCAGGTCAGCCACTCACAGAGCAGCAAAAACAGCAAGATTTGCAAGTGCATTTAGATATTTTAGAGGCATTGATTCAAGCCAAAGTGAATTTGCATTTATGGGATGCCGAAGAAATTTACGGCCCATTGTGGGATGCGGCTTCTGCAGCATGTGTTCCTGCGGTACAGCGTTTATTAGATGAAAAAGTCGATCCGAACAGCAAAGATGAAGATGGTTTAACGATTTTATCTTCAATTAGTGATTTATTGTTTGATTGTGATTTTGATGAAATTCAGTGGTCGGATGCTTTGCCAGAAGAACAACAGACTTTAGAATTGTTGCGTCGTTATGGCGCAAAAATGAGCAAAGAATTGGCCTAAGAGCAGAGATAAAAATATGTCAGCATTAAAAACAGTTGGGTTAATCGTGGCGGCAGGCATCAGCATGCAGGTGAGCGCGGCAGATTTTGAGTTTGATCGTCCTGGTGCAGGAGTGAGTACGGGTATTACACCTGTAGGGAAACTGGCTTGGGAACAGGCTTTGCCAAGTGCAAGTTATCAAGAAAGTAACGATGCTTCGGGCGAAAAAGTTAAAACTACTCGCCTTAATGCTGACATGCTGTTACGTACAGGTTTGGCGCAAGATTTAGAGTTACAGCTGGGCTGGCAAGGGCCTGCATGGAGCAAAAGCAAAACTGCAGGTCAATCGGTTGAAGATGATGGTTTGGGTGATGTCAGCATTGGTTTAAAACAAGCCATTGACTTAAATGATGACAAACTTTCTATGGCCGTGTTGTTGCAAGCGCTAATTGCCACAGGCAATGATGGCTTTAGCGAAGAAGATGATATTTATAGCTTGGGTACGGCAGTCAGCTATCAATACAGTGAGCTGTTAAAAACAGGCATCAACATGCGTTACGATGTACAAAATAGCGATTGGGCGGTTACAGCAATTCCCAATATTCAGTACCGTTTAAGCGATCAATGGTCAGGTTTTTCAGAATTGGTCTATCGCAAAGCTGAAAGTCAGGACAATGAATATGGCTTAATTTCGGGAGTGATTTACGCACTGAATGAACGCACTCAACTGGATGCCAGTGTCGGTGTAGATTTAGACGGTGCAGATAAAAGTTACCGTGCAGGTTTAGGTATGGCGTTTTTGTTCTAAGCCATTTAAACCATTTAAAGCTTTAAAATACGTTGTATGCTGCAGCAGGCCAAAGTTATTAAGTATTAAGCTTGCTGCAGATTCGTTTTCATCCTAATAAAGTTCATGCCGAGGCGAGCAGAACATGAAGCAGTCCTTATTTCAGACCTTTTGGCAAGTTGCTGTTGATCTAATGGCTGATATTTTACGTTATGTGGCGCAGGGCTTATCTTGTCTGCTCGCAAGTCTACTTTTATTGTGTTCGCTAAGCCTACACGCAGAAGCACCTTTACTCCCACCCGAACAAGCCTTTCAGTTTAGCGTTGAATCGGTCAATCCCCAACAAGCCGAACTGCGCTGGAACATGCCTGAACAGTATTATTTGTATCAGCATCAATTTAAGGTTGAGCATGGACAGCAAATACTGGCTTTAGAGTTGCCTCCCGCAGAAGATGTTTATGATGAAAACTATGGACATACTCAGGTTTATTATCAACAAGTCAGTTTTAAAATTCCCACGCAGGCTGCACAGCGCTATCAAGTGAGCTGGCAAGGTTGTGCGCAAGATCGACTTTGTTATCCACCACAGCGCATTGAATTTCAGACAGACAGCACTGGTTTGGTGATTTTAGACAATCAAAGCGCAGCACAAAAAAATCTGTGGGGTGGACACAGTAACCCAACCCAGAATGTGTTTTCGACAACACCTGCCAACTCCACGCTAGCATCCTCAACAAGTGTTGCGACAGCGCAACCCATCACTGCACAAGATCAAATGTGGTCAGAAAAACTGGCACAGAGTTCATTTGCTTATGGCTTGCTACTGTTTTTTGGTTTAGGGGTTTTATTGGCCTTTACTCCATGTTCTTTGCCGATGTTGCCCATTTTGACCTCCTTGTTGGTGCGTGAACATAAAGGTGTCAAAGCGTGGACGATTATTCTGGTTTTTGTCTGTAGCATGGCAATTGTTTATGCCATATTGGGTTTAATTGCGTCATCCGCAGGTTTGAATTTTCAGCGTTGGTTACAACAACCTGCTACTTTAATTGCCTTTAGTTTACTGTTTGTGTTGTTTGCCTTAAATTTGTTTGGACTGTTTGAGATCAAGTTACCACGTGCTTGGGTCAATCGACTCGATCAGGCGCAATCTATGCAAAAAGGCGGCAATTTGGCAGGTGCTGCACTCATGGGCATGTTGTCGGCACTTTTGGTCGGCCCATGCATGACTGCGCCATTGGCAGGGGCGTTATTGTTTATTTCACAAACCCAAAGTCAGATGCAGGGGGCGTTGCTGCTATTTACGCTCGGGTTTGGCATGGGTACGCCGTTATTGTTGGCCAGTGTGCTTGGGGCAAAAGCTTTGCCACGCGCAGGTTTGTGGATGCATCAAGTCAAAGTGCTGTTTGCCTTTATTATGTTGGCATTGGCATTGTATTTTATTCGTCCGTTATTGGGTGAAGCATGGATGCAATGGCTTAGTTTGGCACTTGGAGTGGGTTTTGTCGGCTATGTGCTGCATCGTTTGAGTGGCTATCATGGTACGCTGCGGGCGATTTATCTGAGTGCGTTATTGGTGGTGGTGCCGTATCTGATTTATAACCAATATCAACACAGCCAGCGTTTTTGGCAGCAGGAAAACGATGCGGTTTTAGAATGGCACCGTGCAACGACTGCAACGGAATTACAACAGTTACTTGCCCAAGCTCCGAAAAATCAGCGCATAATTATAGATGTCTATGCCGATTGGTGTGTGGCGTGCCGTCCGATTGAACAGCAGGTATTGACATCCTCCACCGTGAAACAGGCACTTGCAGAATTTTATTTAATTAAACTCGATTTAAGCCATTACGATGCCAGTCATCAAGCCTTGTTGAATCAATGGGAAATTTTAGGGCCACCTACCTTTTTATTTTTGGATGCACAACAACAAGAAATTCGCAGTCTGCGTTTAACAGGTGCATTTAACGAGAGCACTTTGTTAAATCAACTGCAGCAACTTCAAACCACACAGGAGTCATCGTCATGATGCAGCTGTATATTGCCAATAAAAATTATTCGAGCTGGTCGATGCGCCCGTGGTTGGTACTGAAGGCGTTTGACTTGGCTTTTGAAGAAATACAACTGAACTTTCCCTGCGAGCGTGGCGAGGGCGATTTTAAACAACGTGTCCTAGAAATTAACCCCAATGGTAAAGTGCCTGCCTTATTAGATCAGGGCATGTTGATTTGGGATTCTCTCGCCATTTGCGAATACTTGGCAGAGCAATATCCTGAACAGGCACTTTGGCCACGTGATGCACAGCAACGCGCTTGGGCGCGTAGCATCAGCGCAGAAATGCACAGCGGTTTTACCGATTTACGCAGTTTATGCGGCATGAATATTCGCGCTAATTTAGCAGAGGTGGGTGCAAAGTTATGGCAAGAACATTCGGGTTTAAGACAGGATGTGGCACGCATTGAACACATTTGGGTGGAACGTCCTGCTGTAGATGGTTTCTTGTGTGGTGAATTTAGCATTGCCGATGCGTTTTATGCCCCTGTGGTGACGCGTTTTATGACTTATGCCTTGCCTGTAAGTGCCAACAGCCAACACTATATGCAGCGGGTGATGCAGCATCCTGCTATGCGCGCTTGGGTACACGCCGCATCACAAGAAGCAATGTGGGTCAATTATTTAGAGCCTTATCAAAAACCAGCAAAATGACTTGGAAAAAGCAGGATTAGGAAAAATACTGCGGAAGTTTTTGTGCGGTAAAGTGGTCTTTTTTGTTCCAAAAATAAAACATAGTGTCTTAGTTTTCCCAATTATTCTATTTACGCTGCACGATTAAAATAGCGTTATTAAATGAATACAAGATTGGAACATCCCCATGAAAATTTTACACATCGACTCGAGTATTTTAGGTGAAAACTCAGTTTCACGTCAGTTAAGCCAAGCGATTGTGCAACAATTGACTGCAAAAAATAGCAATGCACAGGTCGATTATTTAGATTTGGCACAACAGCCGATTCCGCACTTAACTGCCGAAATTTTAATGGGGCAGGATGCAGAACAAGCGGCTTTGGGTGAAAAAATCATCCAACAATATATTGATGCCGATGTCGTGGTGGTGGGTGCAGCCATGTATAACTTTGGTTTGACTTCAACTTTAAAAGCATGGATTGATCGCATCAGCGTGGCAGGTAAAACCTTTAAATATACCGAGCAAGGGCCTGTAGGCTTGGCGGGTGAGAAAAAAGCCTATATCGCCAGTAGCCGTGGCGGTGTGTATGGTGATAACAGCCCTGCTGATTTTCAGGAAGATTTCTTGAAAACCATCTTCAACTTTACAGGGGTGAATGATGTAGAAATTATTCGCGCTGAAGGGGTGAGTATGTCGGAATTTAAAGACCAAGCTGTTGCCAATGCGATGCAAAAAATTCAGGCGATTTAACCCACTATTTCAATAAAAAAAGCTCAGTGCCTTGAGGGTGCTGAGCTTTTTTTATATAGATGGATCGGCTAAAAGGGTTGGTTAGCAAAGCCTTGTTATGGTTGAACTTAGCTCTGATCTTGCCGATGTGCAAACTCTGCTAAATCTGCCAATGCACGTTTGGCTTCTTCAAACCACGGTGAAAACATTTGAAAATTGTGCCACATACCCGTGTAGAGTTTGTAATGTACTTCTACGCCTGCCTGTTCGGCTTTTTCTTTAAAACGTGTTGCATCATCCAGCAAAATTTCTTTAGAGCCAATTTGTACTAAAACTGGTGGTAATTCATGTAAATCATCAAACAATGGCGAAATTTGCGGGTCTGCCCGATCAAGTTCAGGCGGTACATAGTAATCAATGCCTGTTTCCAGCGTTTCAATTGACAGCAGGGCATCATGCTTGCTGTTATAACGCAAGGATTCACTGGTGAGGGTTAAATCTAAAAATGGTGACAGCAGCATTAAGCCACTCACTTGCGGCAATTGCTCATCACGTATTTTTAAAGCTAGCGCCAACGCTAAATTTGCACCGCAAGAATCTCCTGACAAAATAATATCTTTGGCGTGTATACCTTGCGCCAACAGACTTTGATAGACATCAAACACGGCTTCCAAAGCATGTGGAAAAGGATGCTCAGGTGCAAGCGGATAATCGACATGAATCACTTGCATTTGGGTGCGTGCCGCAACTTGACTCAAAAATGCTCGATGGGTATTTAACGAACCCAGAAAAAAAGCCCCGCCATGAATATGAAAAATGAGCTGTGTTGCAGCATTCTGTGGTTTTAATTCTTCGGCATGCAGACCTGCTAAACGCAGCGCGCGTACCTGCACCGACTTTTGCATGGGAAATAAACGGCACATTTGTTCTAGTGCAAAACGTACAGAATTGGGGGGTAAATTAAATTGGCTTGGTTTGCGAATGGTGGTTTTTAAAAACTGCTCTGTAATAATTTGTTTCCACATGGGGTTAATCTTCATGATTTTTCCATCTTGTTCTTTATTTGATCGGATATTTGTGTATTTACCAACATAATTTACAAGGGTACACTAAACGGTCACATTCAAAAATTGCAAATTTGTTGTGACTTTTTAATAATAAAGTTGTCTGATAGTAGACCAGGGAAACAAAACAATGAAAAAAATTGCACTTGCATTCGGGCTGTTAGGTTTAAGCGCTTTGGCCAATGCTGCAGATCCGCTTAACGGCACAGTTTGGAAAACAATTGACGACAAAACCAAACAACCCAAAGCCACGGTAAGATTTACTGAGCAAAAAAATGGAACTTTAACCGCAAGCATTCAGTCAATTTTAACGCCTGGTGAAGAAAATGCCTGTACAAAATGTGAAGGTCCGTATCACAACAAATCACTCAAAGGTTTGACCATTGTTCGCGGTCTGAAAAATACAGGCGGCACGAGCTACGATGGTGGTTCAATTCTTGACCCGCAAACAGGTAAAACCTACAAGCTAAAAGGTAAACTTGCCGATGGTGGTAAGAAACTGGAATTGCGTGGTTTCATTGGTGTAGCGGCATTGGGTCGTAACCAAACATGGATTCGTGCGAACTAAGCATGTATTCCACCTGTGCAGTTGAAATCATATTGCACAGGATATAAAAAAACCTGCTCCATGTGAGCAGGTTTTTTTATTGGTATTTTTTTAAACTTAACCTAAAGCACGATAAGCCGCTTCATCAAAACCCGCAATAAAGCCTGATTCAGTTTTTAAGACAGGACGTTTAATTAAACTGGTGTGAGTGCAAAGTGCTTCAATTAAGTTGGCTTCACTGGCCAAAGCAGCTTGCTGTTCTGCTTCGCTGAGTTTGCGCCAAGTGGTGCCTTTTTTATTCAGTACTACATCTTGCCCAAGCGCATCTAACCAACTTTTGACAGTGTCGGCATCGATCCCTTGTTTTTTATAATCGTGAAACTCATAACTTAGCCCCAATTCATTGAGTAAATCGAAGGCTTTTTTCATTGAATTGCAGTTCTTAATCCCATAAATTTTTAACATATTTTTTTCACGTTAATATCATCAAACTGGCTATAGCCTAGCCCAAAACAGCGCTAAGTGCTAGAAACTTGCAGTGAACAATGATTGGCTGTTTAAATGGTATGTGTCATCAATACGTCATACCGATGTCACCAAATTGACACTTGATCGCTCTAAAATGGGACGCATAAACAGAATAAAATGAAAAACTTGATAAAAATAGACTCAAGTGAAAATAAAAAATACAGTGAAGAACAACAGTAATAGCGCAAAACAGAAAATAAGATGATAAAAAGAGAAAACCCGCATTTAATCATCCTGATTATGCGGGTCTCATTTTAACGTCCATTGTTACATCCTTGAAACTAACCAAAACCAGTTAGTTTACTTTCCATCCTTCGGCTTCCAATCCTTTTGTGTCATCCTGACTGTCCCTTTGCCGTGATGCAATAATGCGCTGAATCGACTTGAAGATAAATACACAAAGTCGACAGATTATGTGCGAATTGAACCTCAGTTGAGTGAACAATTGTTCACTCGTGTAGGCTGTGAAATTTGTGTGAATAAGGGACTATTGACAATTCGTCTATGTTTGCGACGACGCATATTTTTAGCTGATATAAGGCATGGGACAGGAAATTTAGCCATTCTAAATGACTGGCACATAACGCAATAGCAGCAAAAAAATATGCTCGTCCTTCGCTGCGCCTTGCGCTGCAAACAAAGCAGTGCTTGTTTTTGCTCAGGCTGTGGCTAAAACTTTCTCAGATTGCGTTATGAAACTTGGCAATAGACCCACTATTCCCTGCGTTTCACGCCTGATCTGCTCAGTTTTAGCCTACAGCGCAAACCATTTATGAAATGTCAATAGACCCTAAATCTTATAATCAATAATCACGGGAGCATGGTCACTAAACCATTCGTCTTTATACACCCAAGCATTGACAGTGCGTGCTTTCCAGTCGGGTGAGCAAGCATGATAATCAATCCGCCAACCAACGTTCTTGGCACGGGCTTGCCCGCGATTTGACCACCAAGAATACAGCTCCGCTTCATGGCGCACTTCACGGAAGGTATCGACATAGCCCAAATCATTGTAAATATGATCTAACCATGCACGTTCATGCGGCAAACAACCTGAAGACTTTTGGTTGCCCGACCAGTTTTTAATATCAATGCGCTTATGCACGATGTTGTAATCGCCACAGACAATGATCGATTTATTGTCTTCACGCCACTGTTTTAGAATTTTTTGATACTCTTCTAAAAAGTGATCTTTCCGCATTTGGGCTTCTTCACCTGAAGAGCCAGAAGGCAAATACAGTGAACAGATGTAAATTGGGTGATCCAGTCCTACATCAAATTCAGCACTGATAAAGCGACCCTGAGAATCGGCCAATTCAAAGCCTAAACCATTTTGCACAGAAACAAACGGCAAACGGCTATAAATAGCTGTCCCTGCGTAGCCTGCGCGTTCTGCAGGGAAAAGATGCGTGTGCCAGCCTTCTGGCTTAAATTTATCGGTCCATTGGGCGTGTGTGATGCGGCTTTCCTGCATGCAAATCACGTCTGCTTCAGACTTTTCCAACCATTCGAGTAAGCCTTTGCTTACCGATGAACGCAACCCATTGACGTTAATTGAAACCACTCGAAGAATTTTTTGATCACTCGGATAGCTACTCTTTGGTATCATGCTCAGGTCTTACCTCAATGTATTAATTTGGAGCACCTCATGACATCGCCAGCTCAATTTAACCCGCAAGCTTTTATCGAACTCGCCTTATCACGTGGTGTGCTTAAATTTGGTGAGTTTACTTTAAAATCGGGTCGTGTGAGTCCTTATTTTTTTAACGCAGGTTTGTTGAATGATGGCGAAGCTTTATCGCTATTGGCTTCGGGCTATGCAGATCAACTCATGCAATGCAAAAATGTAGATGTTATTTTCGGGCCTGCCTATAAAGGTATTCCATTTGTGGCAGCTACAGCAGTGGCTTTATCACAAAATCATGGCGTAAGTGTGCCGTGGGGGTTTAACCGTAAAGAAGCCAAAGATCATGGCGAAGGCGGTGTGTTGGTGGGTGCTGCGGTTGAGGGCAAAAAAGTTTGGATTATTGATGATGTGATTACTGCGGGTACGGCTATTCGTGAAGTGGTGACTATTTTGAAAAATGCAGGCGCACAAATTGCGGGCGTATTGGTGGCTTTAGACCGTCAAGAAAAAGGTCAGGGCGATTTGTCTGCTATTCAGGAAGTGCAAAAAGAGTTGGAAATTCCTGTGCATGCTTTAATTACCATGAAAGATTTAATGAATTATTTGGATGCTAAAGGTGAAAAAGATGCCTTGGCGAAAATGGAAGCGTACCGTGTGAAGTATGGGATTTAAGTCTTATCAATTCTCTTTAATGATAATATTGAGCGTTGATTAATAATTTAGCGCGGAACGTAACAAGTTTATAAAAAGCCCAGATCTGTAGGTTTGGGCTTTTTTTGTATGCAGTGGACTGAATTATGTGGAATAATTTTCGTGATGTGTTAAAGGTGTATGATGTCGATTTTAGAATAGCTTATTCTTAAAAATATTATGAGCGATGTCTTTCAATGAAAAATAAAGAATATATTAATCAGTATTTAGATAATACTTGTGATCTTGTCATTCAACACCTTAAAAATATAATGGTATTTCAAGCTAATATTCAAAAGTCTTGGGGATATCACTCCAGATTTATAGAGAGATTAGTTCATCCAGAAGATGAATTAATTTTTAAGGGATACTCTAATCCTGTTTTTCAAAATTTACCTGTGGGCTCTATTCCTGCAAGAAAAGAACACATCGTACCTATGTCTTATCTTTTCAATGGTTTATGGGGTTTAATAAAAACCGATCAATTATCAAATCAAGAATTATCAACGATTCTCAAACGAAATTTAGGCATAGCTTATATTACTCATGACGAGCAAAAAAAATTAGATTCCAAGACATGTGGCTTAAAAAACAAAATGCCTGATGGATGGTGTTTAAAAACAGGGGATCCATTAGATCGTTTAAAAGCTGCTGATATTGAACTTGTAGATGAGTTTGGGGCGCCCATACTATCTTTAATTTGACGGTGTCAGCACAATTATCATCTAAGAAAATATACTTAAATTTTCGATTTAACATAATCGTGGTCGTTATACGAAAGCCCCGCTTCATGGGTCGTTTGATTATCTTTTTAACCTAAAATCTCTTATCCAAAACCCACTCCAATTCCTCCTCACACTTCTTACACTCCAGCATCACCCCCAACTTTTCCTTGCGCCCTTGCTCTGTGATTACCCACGGGCGGTTTTGCCACGGTGGATTATGCCGCACATGCTGCCCATGACCGCAGGCCAAATCTGCGACCCAATCATTTTCTTCATCTAAATGAAAACCAATAATCGCTTGTTGCATCGCATACTCCTAAGTGCATGATGATCGTGGATAAAGCGTTACGAAAATTGCAGCAAAACCAAAGCCAAACTCCGCTATACTTTTGCTTATTCAATTCTTCAAAAGAGCACCGAAATATGCGCGTACTTGTTGTGATGGATCCCATCGAAAGTGTCAATTTGAAAAAAGACTCAACCATGGCGATGTTATGGGCGGCAAGCCGTCGTGGGCATACCTTGGGCTATGCATTACAGCAAGACTTATATATTGATCAGGGCAAGGCATTTGGTCTGATTGCATCGCTCAAAGTCTTTGAAGATTATAACCATTATTACGAATTGGGCGAAAAACGCAAAGAATCCTTAGCTGATTATGATGTCATTCTCATGCGTAAAGACCCGCCTTTTGACATGAATTTCGTTTATACCACATATATTTTAGAGCAAGCTGAACGCGAAGGCGCATGGATCATCAACAAGCCGCAAAGCCTGCGTGACTGTAATGAAAAGCTGTTTGCGACTCAATTCCCAGAACTACAAGTTCCGACATTGGTCACGTCACAACAAAGCCTGATTCGTGAATTTATTCAGCAACATGGTGATGTGATCGTTAAACCGCTCGATGGCATGGGCGGCATGGGAATTTTCCGTTTGTACCAAGATGGGGTCAATATTGGCTCAACCATTGAAATTCTGACCAACAACGGCACTCAGCCAATCATGGCGCAGCGCTATATTCCAGAAATTGTAGATGGTGATAAACGCATCCTCATGGTTAATGGTGAGCCTGTGCCTTATTGTTTGGCACGAATTCCACAAAATGGCGAAGTGCGTGGCAACTTAGCTGCAGGTGGTTTAGGCGAAGCACGTCCATTGACTGAAAATGACAAAGCCATTGCCGCCAAAGTCGGGCCATTTTTACGTGAAAAAGGCTTGGTTTTTGTCGGATTAGATGTGATTGGCAACTATGTCACTGAAATCAACGTGACCAGTCCAACGTGTATTCGTGAAATTGATGCACAGTTTGGTACATCCATTGCCGATGATTTATTTACCGTACTTGAAGCAGGTCGTCCCAACTAAGTTTGGGCTTTATGCTCACTGTATCAATACAAAAGCCGTTTTCTATTTGAAAGCGGCCTTGTTTTTAGAGACGTGGATACAAAAAACAACTTAAACACTTTGCAAAATAGATCAATCAAAGCAGGTAAAATTGAATAAAACTTAACATTTTCCGTAGATTAATAATAAAACTAGTTTAAACTTGAAAATCTGTAGAAAAAAACAATCAAGCACTTGGTGAAAAAAAGTAAATAACCTTTCAAGCCCATGCGTTTGTGATTACAATTGATAGCTTATACAAGATTTTTATTTGCCTTATTTTGAGTTGAAGAATTAAACCGTGACTGACGCACAGCAACAACAGCCTAAACATGTCATGATGATGGCCGCAGGTACAGGTGGACATGTTTTTCCCGCTTTGGCCGTCGCAAAACAATTACAGCAACAAGGGATTCAAGTGTCATGGTTGGCGACCCCAACGGGCATGGAAAATCGTCTGCTTAAAAATCATAATATCCCAATTTACCAAATTAATATTCAAGGTGTACGTGGCAACGGTTTGATCCGTAAACTGGCTGCACCATTTAAAATTTTAGGCGCAACGCTCAGTGCTGTGCGTTACATGAAGCAATTAAAAGTTGATGCTGTTGCAGGTTTTGGTGGTTATGTGGCAGGGCCGGGTGGCTTGGCAGCACGTGCTTTGGGTATTCCTGTGCTGATTCACGAACAAAATGCAGTTGCGGGTTTTACCAACACTCAATTGTCACGTGTGGCAAAAACCGTGTGTCAGGCTTTCCCAAATACCTTTCCAAACAGTAACAAAATTGTCACCACAGGCAACCCTGTTCGTGAAGAAATCACTGCGACCTTAAGCCCTGCATGGCGCTATCAGGAACGTGAAAAAGCAGGCTTGCCAATTCGTATTTTAATTGTGGGTGGTTCACTAGGTGCACAAGCCTTAAATGAATGTGTACCTGAAGCGTTAAAGCAACTAAATGTCGCTTTAGATGTTTATCATCAATGTGGGCAAAACCATGCCGATGCGACGCAGGCACGTTATGCACACAAGCCTGACCATTTACAGGTTGAGGTACAGCCTTTTATTGAAGATATGGCCAAAGCCTATAGTGATGCCGATTTAATTATTTGTCGTGCGGGCGCACTCACGGTAACCGAGGTCGCGACTGCAGGTGTTGCAGCAGTATTTGTACCATTGCCTAGTGCGGTGGATGATCACCAAACTGCCAATGCCAAGTTTTTAGCCGATCTTGGTGCAGCAAAAATCTGTCCGCAAGCTAGCATGACACCTGAAAGTTTAACAACATTATTAACCCCGTTAATGAATCGTCAATTGTTGTCTGAAATGGCGGTCAAAGCCCGTCAGCAGGCGCAGCCTGATGCAACTCAACACGTGGTTCGTCTTATTCAAGCATTGTTCGAGTAAAATATGTCTCCATCTACACCCGCTGATCAAGCGAAAAAATTAATCAAAGTGCCTGAAATGCGCCGTATCAAACACATTCATTTTGTGGGTATTGGTGGCGCGGGGATGTGTGGTATTGCCGAAGTCTTGAAAAACCAAGGCTATAAAGTGTCGGGTTCAGACATCAAAGCTTCAAAAACCACAGCGCAATTAGAAGAAAACGGCATCAAGGTTTATATTGGGCATGCGGCAGAGAATATTAAAGGCGCCAATGTGTTGGTGGTGTCTACTGCAATTGACCCAGAAAACCCAGAAATTAAAACAGCAATTGACACCCGTATTCCTGTGGTGCGTCGTGCTGAAATGCTGGGCGAGTTGATGCGTTACCGTCATGGTATTGCAGTCGCGGGTACACATGGTAAAACCACCACTACCAGTTTAATCACCTGTATGTTGGCCGAAGAAAACATGGATCCAACTTACGTGATTGGTGGTTTGCTAAACCGTACTGGGGTCAATGCAGCATTGGGTGCTAGCCGTTATATCGTGGCAGAAGCCGATGAATCTGATGCATCGTTCTTATTCCTAGAGCCAATGGCGGCTGTGGTGACCAATATTGATGCCGACCACATGGACACCTATGGTGGTAGTTTCGATACCTTAAAAGATACCTTTATTCAATTTTTGCACAAACTGCCATTCTACGGTTTGGCTGTGGTGTGTGGTGATGATGCCAATATTCGTGAAATCATGCCGCGTATCGGGCGCCCTGTATTGACCTATGGTTTTAATGAAGACAACGATATTCGTGCCGTTGATGTTGATCAAGACGGTATGCGCACACACTTTACTGTACTGCGTAAAGACCGCGAACCGTTACGCGTGACGGTGAATCAACCGGGGCTGCATAACGTATTGAATGCCTTGGCTGCAATTGGAATTGCCACCGATGAAGGCGTTTCTGATGGTGCAATTTGCCGTGCTTTAGAAGGCTTTAGCGGTGTCGGTCGTCGTTTCCAAGTACAAGGTGAGTTTGCGGTAGCAGACGGCAATGTGAAATTGGTAGATGACTACGGACATCACCCGAAAGAAGTGGAAGCCACCATTAAAGCTGCGCGTCAAAGTCATCCTGATCGCCGTTTGGTGATGTTGTTCCAGCCACACCGTTTTAGTCGCACCCGTGACTGTTTTGATGACTTTGTGGAAGTGTTGTCACAAGTCGATCAATTGTTATTGCTCGATGTTTATCCTGCGGGTGAAAAACCAATTGTTGGCGCAGATAGCCGTACTTTGGCACGCAGTATTCGTTTGCGTGGTCAGGTTGAGCCAATTTTGGTCGATCCAAATGACGGCAACCTACCGAATATTGTGAAACAAGTGTTACAGGCCAATGACTTGTTATTGACCCAAGGTGCAGGTAATGTGGGGGCGATTTCAATCGAGCTTGCACAAAACCATTTATATTTAAAATAATCACAACCTGTGATGTTTGAATTTGATCGACCAGTTTAAAGTTTAAGGATATAAACGTGTCAAATGCTTCAAAGTTCGGCAAAGTTGCCGTGTTATTGGGTGGAAAATCTGCTGAGCGTGAGGTTTCTCTAGACAGCGGTCAAGCAGTACTCGAAGCACTGCTACGTTCTGGGGTCAATGCAGAAGCATTTGATCCACAAACACGTATCGTGACCGAATTGGTCAATTATGATCGTGCCTTTATTGTGTTACACGGGCGCGGTGGTGAAGATGGTCAAATTCAAGGTGTTTTGGAATGGTTGAATATTCCATACACGGGTACGGGCGTGCAAGGTTCAGCCATTGGCATGGACAAAGTGAAGACCAAGCAAATTTGGCAAGGTTCTGACTTGCCAACTGCGCCATATCGTATTGTTAGCAAAGATTCCAATATTGAAGACGTGGTTGCCGAATTGGGTTTACCACTCATCATCAAGCCTGTACATGAAGGTTCAAGTATTGGCATGAGCAAAGTCGAAAAAGTAGAAGACTTTGCCGATGCTGTAGCGAAAGCAACTGCACATGACGCTATTGTTATGGCTGAAAAATGGATTACAGGACGTGAATTTACCATCGTGCTGTTAAATGGTCAGGCTTTACCGATTATTCGTTTAGAACCACCGAAAGATGTGGCGTTCTATGATTATGAAGCCAAATATCAACGTAATGATGTGCAATACGGTATTCCGTGTGGTTTAAGCACTGCCGAAGAGCAACAGTTACAAGCTTTGGCATTACGTGCCTTCCAAGCCGTGGGTGCAAGTGGCTGGGGTCGTATTGATGCCATGCAAGATGAGAACGGCAATTTCTGGCTATTGGAAGTGAATACCGTGCCGGGAATGACCAGCCACTCTTTAGTTCCGAAAGCGGCAAATGCAGTCGGCTATAGTTTTGATGAGCTGTGTGTGGCAATTTTGGCACAAACCCTTACAGGTGAAGCACACTAAATATGGCTCAACTTCCTGCATCCTTGCGCCGTAAACGGGCAGCGATTACCTCGATTCATGACAAACCGCCAACAGCCAAAGAAAAGCTGATTCATTTTGGCGGTTGGGTAATGCTGTGCGTTGCGGTGCTCGTGTTGGCAGTGGGTGCGTACGGGCTATACAAAGTCATGACCGATGCACAAATTGCCAAGCTAGATGTAGTGGGTACACGTTCAGATGCGGAACACCGCCAAGTGATGACGCATGTGAACCCTGTAATGACCAAGAACTATTTCACCTCTGACCTAGAGCAAATCCGCGATACCGCTTTGGAGTTGTCTTGGGTAGATCGAGTGGTGGTTTCACGTGCGTGGCCGAATGCTATTCGTGTGCGGGTTATGCCGCGTCATCCAATTGCACGTTGGGGGACAGGTCGTTTGCTCAGTGACAGCGGTGAAGTCTTTACCGAGGTCACGCCACAAAATAATCAACATTTACCGTTATTACACGGGCCAACGCATCAATCTAAAATGATGATGCGTCGTTATAATGAAATTAACCAATTATTCTTACCCGTCAACGATCGTTTAAAAGAACTATATTTAACAGAACGTATGACGTGGTTTATGCAGTTTGATTCAGGTCTACGTGTTATTGTAGATAAAGATCAAACCATGAGTAAGCTGCAGCGCTTGGGGCATCTTGCACAAAGTGATTTGAAACCTGTATGGTCTAAAATATCCGCCATCGATTTGCGTTATCGCAATGGTTTAGCCATTCAATGGAAAAACTCAATTCCGCCAAAAATTGCAAATGGTCACTTTGTTGTAACGATTGATGACACAAGCATTGCAGAGGGAATAAGAGCAAAGCCATAATATTGGGCTTTAAAAAAATAGAGGCATTAAGCCATAAATTAAACATACTGGTAATGGTAGTGAATAAATGAGTGAAGCTGTTCCCTCGGTTGTTGCGATTGACATTGGGACGCACAAAGTTTCAGTTTTGATTGCTAAGGTCCATGCGCCAGACAATATCCAAGTCATTGGTATGGCCACCGCACGTAATCGAGGCATGAGTAAGGGAAAAATTGTCAGTCTCGATAAAGTGATTACTGCAATTAAAAATGCCGTGCAAGAAGCGGAAGATATGGCGGAATGCCGTGTGCATTCGGCATGGATTTCTATTCCTAGTGCAGAGCTAAAAAGCTTTTATGCTTCAGGTCGCACACCTATTGAAAGTAGTGATCACACCATTACCACCAGTGAAGTGGTACGCGCCTTGGACTTGGCCAAAGCCAGTCACCTCACCTCAGACCATTATTTGGTGAGTGCAGTACCACTCGGTTTCGATTTAGATGATTCGGGTGAATGGGTACAAAACCCAATTCGTATGTCAGCACATAGCATGACGGGGCATTATCAATTGATGATGTTGCCTATTAGCACCATGCAGAATTTAGACCGTGCTTTAAAAGGTGCCAATATTGGTGTCGAAAAAATGGTGGTGTCAAATTTAGCCACTGCAGAAGCCAGTCTGCTTAAAGATGAAAAAGAATACGGTGTGTGTCTGGTAGATATTGGCGCAGGTACGACCAGTATTGCAGTTTATTTAGATGGACGTTTGGCCTTGGCACACACTTTGCAGCGTGGTGGTGAGCATGTCACCCGCGATATTGCAGCGGTGTTACAAACCACAACTGAAGAAGCTGAACGGATTAAGCTATTGTATGGCTGTGTAGATATGAAAGTGGTCAAACCTGATCACATGATTCAGATTCAGGGCATTGATGGGCCGCAAACCATTAGCCGTATTGAACTGGCGGAAATTATTATTGCGCGTTATGAAGAAATTTTTGCACAAATTCGTCAGGAACTCGAAAAGAGCGGTGCCATTCATGGTTTATATCATGGTGTGGTTTTGGCGGGTGATGCCTCACAAATTGAAGGCATGATCAGCTTGGTACGTCGTATGTTGGGTGTTTCGGCACACTTGGGGAATCATCCTTCACAAGTTTATGCCGATGAACCGCATCAGGCCGCCTTACGCCGTTCACAATATGCAACAGCTTCAGGCTTATTGCTTTATAGTCAAAACTATACTCAAGACACGATTGTAGAACATGAAGACCCTGAAACCTTATCGGTTTGGGGGCGTGTCGGACGGGCATGGTCTGGCTTGAACGAAAAGTTAAAATCTATTTTTTAGTTGAGTTTTTTGGGAATATTGTTAGGAAGTTGTACGGATCATCACTGGTACTTGACAAGCCAGAAGTTGAACAGCATTCTTAAAAATAATTTTTATGAAGATCAAGGCAGTATACGGGCTTAAGTGACTGCCAATAACGTATTAGGAAATCTAAAGGTCATGGCCTCATTTGAATTTATAGATGATCAAACCGATAGCAACGGTCAAGCCCGTTTCACTGTGTTTGGTGTGGGTGGTGCAGGTGGTAACGCTGTGCAGCACATGCTTGAGTCGGATATTCAGGGTGTAAAATTTGTTTGTGCCAATACGGACAAACAAGCATTGGATCGCATGAATTCGCAATTCAAAATCCAGCTAGGTGAGCAAAGCACACGTGGTTTAGGCGCGGGCGGTGATCCTCAAGTGGGTCAAACTGCAGCGGAAGAAAGCCGCGAGCTGATCTGTCAGCAACTTGAAGGCACAGACATGGTGTTCGTGACTGCAGGGATGGGCGGTGGTACAGGTACAGGTGCTGCGCCAGTTGTGGCTGAAATTGCCAAAGAAATGGGCATTTTGACTGTTGGTGTGGTGACTACGCCATTTAACTTTGAGGGTAAGCGTCGCTTACTTTCTGCGGAAAAAGGGATTGCGGCATTAGAACAGCATGTAGACTCTTTAATCATTATTCCAAACCAGCGTTTAATGAAAGTTTACCGCGACATTTCAATGAAAGATGCGTATAAAAAAGCCGATGACGTTTTGTTGAACGGTGTACGCAGTATTTTTGATTTGGTGGTACGTCCAGGTCACATCAACCTAGACTTTGCTGACTTGAAAACTGCGATGAGTACGCGCGGTTATGCGATGATGGGTGTTGGTTCAGGTCGTGGTGAAAACCGTGCGCGTCAAGCGGCTGAACAAGCGATTCGTAGCCCATTGCTCGATAGCGTAACCATTGCCAATGCCAAAGGCTTGTTGATTAACGTAACGGGTGGTGATGATGTGACCTTCGGTGAAATCGAAGAGATCATGGACGTGATTCATCAACTTTCAGATACCGAACAAACCCAAGTATTCTACGGTACGGTATTTGATCCTGAAGCGCGTGACGAAATTAGCGTGACTGTGATTGCTACAGGTTTGGCTCGTAATACAGGCGATACGCCAGAGCCAGCGAAACGCACTGTGACTCAAACTGCGGCTGCAGCTCCTGCCGCAGCAGTAGAAGAAGATGATGTGCCTGCCATTCAGCGCCAACAAGCAGATGCTGCGCCGATCAGCGCAACCAGTACTTCGGGTGCTGCACGCCCAACGCCAATGAGTATTCAAGACTATTTGAAAAATCAGCAGCGTAAATAAGCCAAGATCATCAATTTAATTGTATGATCGGGAAAAGGCAGTTTTAAACTGCCTTTTTTGTTTTTTATCAATGGCTAAATATGCTAACGTATAGCGGTTTTAAAATTTAGATGAATTGAGAACATGCTGAAACAACGTACCCTACAACGTGTCGTCAAGGCGAGCGGTATTGGTCTGCACAGTGGTCAAAAAGTTTTGATCAACTTTGTGCCGCATCATGCCGATGGGGGAATTGTGTTTCGTCGTATCGATTTAAACCCACCTGTGGATATTCCAGCCAATGCCATGCTGATTCAGGAAGCATTTATGTGCTCGAATTTGGTTCAGGATAATGCCAAAGTTGGCACTATTGAGCATGTTATGAGTGCAATTGCAGGGTTGGGCATTGATAACTTGATTATTGAAGTGTCTGCCTCTGAAGTGCCCATTATGGACGGCAGTGCAGGGCCTTTTATTTATTTGTTGATGCAGGGTGGTTTAAAAGAACAGGATGCTGCGAAAAAGTTCATCAAAATTTTAAAACCTGTAGAAGCTTTAATTGACGATAAACGTGCGGTGTTCAGTCCGCATGAAGGTTTTCAGCTCAATTTCACCATCGACTTTGATCATCCTGCCTTTAAAAAAGAATATCAGTCTGCCACCATCGATTTTTCTACAGAAACCTTTGTCTATGAAGTCAGTGGCGCACGTACTTTTGGCTTTATGAAAGATTTGGACTATTTAAAAGCCAATAATTTGGCTTTGGGTGCGAGTTTAGATAATGCCATTGGGGTAGATGATACAGGCGTGGTCAATGAAGAAGGTTTGCGCTTCTCGGACGAGTTTGTACGGCATAAAATTTTAGATGCTGTGGGGGATTTGTACTTGCTTGGACATCAAATTATTGCCAAGTTTGATGGTTATAAATCAGGACATGCCTTAAATAATCAGTTATTACGCAATGTTCAGAGCGATCCAAGCAGTTATGAAATTGTAACATTTGATGACATAAATTCTTGCCCGATCACTTTTGTGCATGTGACATAAGTCATTGTCTTTTCTTACTACGTTATAATGTAACAACAATAATATGTGAATTTCATCACAAATTTGAGCACGAGTTTTTGGTGTTTTCTGCAAACAATTATTTTTTATTGCTTGCCAAACGTAACAAAGCTTGGCTAAGCTTAGGGTCGCTCACAAAGTCAGCAGCACCTCGTAACATATCTTGAGTTTCTGGACTAAGTGTTCTTAAAGGCTTTTCGCTTTTTGGGGGCGTTTGAGATTCAACTCTTAAACGAACTTGAATTTTTTGTATGTCTTTCAGTTCATGCAGTTGTGACAGTTGAGTAATGTATTGCTTTTGCAAATAAGCAAGTTGACTGACCATCGCTTGATTCGTTCCAGTAATGGTTAAGACACCTTGTTGATAACAAACCACCTGCCATTGCTCTGGTTGCGGCAGTAAAGGTTGAATAAGTTTGCCAAGTTTCTGCCATGCAGCAACTTGGGTTGAGAGAAACGTTAGGTTTCCTGTTTTTATGTGTTTTCTTGTTTGTTGAAAGAGATTCACAGGTTCGGACATACATCATTCCTTCATGTTTATGCCCTAATCTTATGCGCTCCTTTCAGTAGATATCAAGGAAGAGATCACAAGGAACTTCAAGTAAGAACAGTTAAGAGGTTTTTTTATGCATTCGCGCCGTATTTTATTAGCGTTTTCACTGGCAGCTTCGGCAGCATCTGTCGCATTTGCTGATTTAGTTGAGTTAGATTCTCAAAATTCATCGACTGATCGTATTGAGCAATTAACCCGCACCTTGTCACAAGGTTCTTATACAGAAACACAAGACATTGATGTTCCTGCACAAACGCAGATGACCGTTAAGCTTCGTGAAAAGACTACAGAATTAAACAATGCGTCTTTAGCAAAAAAATACGGTACCAATACCAGCACCCGTTTTGCTTCTTCAAATCCTTATGCTTGGTTAGTGTCACATCCATTACCAAATGCACGTATTAGCTCGAACTATGGCGGTCGTGTCATGAGTGGTCGTGCTGAAAACCATTCAGGCTTAGACCTTGCTGCACCAAGCGGTACTCCAATTTATGCGACTGGCCCAGGTATTGTGACCAAGTCAGGCTGGGGCACAGGTTATGGTCAATATGTAGAAATTAACCACGGTAATGGTTATATCACGCGCTACGCACACGCTTCACGTTTAATTGCACGTGTGGGTGACCGTGTAGATGCAGGCGAACATATTGCCAACGTGGGTTGTACAGGTCGTTGTACAGGTCCTCACTTACATTATGAAGTAGTGAAAGATGGTCAACGTAAGAACCCTTCTACCTATTTAGCAATGTTGCCGTAATGTTTTGGCTAGAAATTCATGCTCTAGCCACACTCACTGTAAACTACACGTGAACTACAAATTAAAACATGAAATTAAAGCGGCAAAGGTCGCTTTTCTTTGTACTCACGTTTTAGCTTTTAGCAAAATCTAGTGAGACATTTCAGACATCAACTTATCACCTAAAAAAATAATAACACGCAGTATCTGCTTTATTGTATAAAAAACCGCCTAAATTGGCGGTTTTTTGTTATTTGCTGTAAGAGTATGTCAATCACTATTTATTTTCTAAATAGTATGCAGGATATGCATTTAAGATTAGCCATATCTACTAAAGTCTAAATTATGATACATATAAAGCATACGATTAGGCTTAGGAATAGTGAATTATGGCGTTTTACGGTGATACGGACTCACAAGAAACCCAAGAATGGCAAGACGCCTTTGATGCTGTGTTACAACATATGGGTACTGAACGGGCAGCATTTTTACTCGAAAAACTGTACCAACGTGCAATTGCAAAGCATGTACCCATTCAGCGATTAAATACTCCTTACCTCAATACCATTTCAGTGGAAGAACAACCTGCCATGCCGGGCGATCAGGATATGGAGCGTCGTATTCGCGCCCTGATTCGCTGGAATGCGTTGGCAATGGTATTGCGTGCCAATAAAACAGGTGATGATTTAGGTGGTCACCTTGCAAGTTTCGCATCTTCAGCCACATTATATGATGTTGGTTTTAACCATTTCTTCCGTGCCAATAGTGATCATTTTGGCGGTGATATGATCTACTACCAAGGTCACTGTGCACCCGGTATTTATGCCCGTTCATTTTTAGAAGGGCGTTTAACCGAAGATCAATTGAATAATTTCCGCCGTGAAGTGGGCGGTAACGGTTTACCTAGCTATCCACATCCTTATTTAATGCCTGACTATTGGCAGTTCCCAACGGTATCGATGGGTCTGGGTCCAATCATGTCAATTTATCAGGCACATATTCAAAAATATTTAATGAACCGCGGTTTAATTAAAGAAGAAGACCGTAAAGTCTGGGCATATCTAGGCGATGGTGAAATGGATGAGCCAGAAAGTTTGGGTGCAATTTCACTGGCAGGTCGTGAAAAGCTAGATAACCTGATTTGGGTGGTGAACTGTAACTTACAGCGTTTAGATGGCCCTGTACGCGGTAACGGTAAAATCATTCAAGAACTTGAGTCGTTATTCCGTGGCGCAGGTTGGCGCGTGATTAAAGTGGTCTGGGGGCGTCATTGGGATGCTTTATTGGACAAAGACGACACAGGTGCATTAAGAGCCATCATGGAAGAAGCGGTGGATGGTGATTATCAGCGCTTGCAAGTGAAAGGTGGTGCATACGCTCGTGAGAAATTCTTTGGTAAATATCCTGAAGCCAAAGAATTGGTCAAAGATTTAAGCGATGAAGATATTGATAACCTGAACCGTGGTGGTCACGATCCGTACAAAGTATTTGCGGCGTATGCTGAAGCATGTAAGGCCAAAGGTCAGCCAACGGTCATTTTAGCCAAAACTGTCAAAGGTTATGGTTTGTCTGATGAAATTGAAGCGGTGAACAAAACCCACCAAATCAAAAAAATGCAGTTGGATTCTTTAAAATATGTACGTGACCGCTTCAACTTGCCATTTAGCGATGAGCAACTTGAAGAAGTGCCGTTCTATCGTCCAAGTGAAAATTCGCCTGAATTGAAATATATGAAAGCGCGTCGCGAAGCGTTGGGTGGTTATTTGCCTGCGCGTCGTAAAGACAGCGAAGCTTTACAAATTCCTGAATTATCAGTTTTCGATTCAGTCTTGGCAGGTTCAGGTGGCAAAGAACAATCGACCACTATGGTGATGGTGCGTTTGATTTCTGCCCTGCTCAAAGAAAAAGCCATTAAAGACCGTGTGGTACCCATTGTACCCGATGAAGCACGTACTTTCGGTTTAGAAGGCATGTTCCGTCAACTGGGTATTTATGCCGCACATGGGCAAAAATACACCCCTGAAGACCAAGAACAATTGATGCATTATCGTGAAGCCAAAGACGGTCACATGCTGCAAGAAGGCATTAACGAAGCAGGTGCAATGAGTGCTTGGGCAGCTTTGGGTACCAGTTATTCGACCAATAACTTACCAATGATCCCAATGTATATGTATTACTCCATGTTTGGTTTCCAACGTATTGGGGATATTGCATGGGCGGCAGGTGATGCACAGGCGCAAGGTTTCTTGTTGGGTGCCACTGCAGGACGTACCACACTCAATGGTGAAGGCTTGCAACACCAAGATGGTCACTCGCATATTTTAGCCAATACTATTCCAAACTGTGTGTCCTATGACCCATGCTTTGGTTATGAGCTTGCCGTGATTGTGCATGATGGTTTGCAACGCATGTATGTCAATCAGGAGCGCGTGTTCTATTACCTCACCGTAATGAATGAAAACTACGAGCATCCTGAAATGCCACAAGGTGTGGAAGAAGGCATTAAGCGCGGCATGTATTTACTGCAGGAAGATGAAAAAGCCACGGTTCAATTGCTAGGTTCAGGTGTGATTTTGCGTGAAGTCATCAAAGCGGCGAAAATCTTGCGTGAAGAGTATCAAATCCACTCGAATGTCTACAGTGTGACCAGTTTTAATGAATTGGCGCGTGATGGTATGGCGTGTGAAGAATACAACCGTTTGCATCCATTGGCTGAAGAAAGCAAAGAGCCGTGGATCTCACAACAGTTACGTGGCAAAGATGGCATTGTCGTGTCTGCTACCGATCACATGCGCGCCTATAGCGAGCAAATTCGCGGTTACTTGCCAGACAATCGTCCATTTGTTGCCTTAGGTACCGATGGTTATGGTCGTTCCGATACCCGCGGTAACTTGCGTAGCTACTTTGGGGTCGATGCTGCACACATTGTGGTAGCCACCTTGAAAAAACTGGCTGATGAAGGCGAAGTCGATGCGCGTTTGGTCAAAGATGCAATCTCGACATTTGAGTTAGATACAGATCGTCCTGTCGCGTGGGCACCGCAAGCGGTTCCTGAAGTACAAGCGGTTGCTGACTACAAAGAGGAGCACTGATCATGCAAATTCAAACGCCTGATATTGGTGTCGATAAAGCCACTGTTGCAGATATTCTTGTCAAAGTTGGCGACACGATTGCAGTTGATGACAGCATTGTCCTATTGGAATCAGACAAAGCCTCTGTTGAAGTACCCAGCACCGTTGCAGGGGTGGTGAAAAGTATTTTGGTACAACAAGGCGATGAAGTGACTGAAGGTGCGGTGCTGATTGAGTTGGAAACTGAAGCTCAAACGGCAGCTGCTACAGAAGTTGCTGCACCGCAAGCCCAAGTAGATGCTGCACCGAAGCAAGATGCTGAACCAGTGATCGCTGCAGAACCAAGCTCAGCGACATCAAACACTGCGCAAGAAGTAGATGTACAAGTACCTGACATTGGCGTGGAAAAAGCCGTTGTTGGGGAAATTTTAGTACAAGTCGGCGATGCGATTGATGTTGATCAAAGCATTATTGTGGTGGAGTCGGACAAAGCCACAGTAGAAGTGCCGAGTACGGTGTCGGGTACAGTTACCGCTATCCAAATCAATACGGGTGATACCGTAAAAGAAGGTGTGGTGATTCTGAAAGTGAAAACCGCCGCTGCTGCAGTCACACAGGTGGAAACACCTCAAGTGGCATCAGCAGAAGCGGCTGCTGCAACAGCGAGCGCAGCAACTGCATCGGCACCACAAACAACAGCATCAGCACAGGTTGAAGTCGCAGTGCCTGATTTAGGGGTCGATAAAGCCACAGTGGCAGAAATTTTGGTACAAGTGGGCGATACGGTTGCTGCTGACCAAAGTTTGATTGTGGTGGAATCAGACAAGGCTACGGTAGAAGTGCCAAGTACTACTGCAGGCGTGATTCAAGCGATTCATGTAGAATTAGGACAAAGTGTTGCGCAGGGCAATGCATTAGTGACGATAGTAACTGCAAGCGCAGCTGCACCAACAGCAGTTGCAGCAGCTCAAGTTGCCTCTGCACCAAGTACATCGCCAGCAGTCAGTGCTGCATCTACAGCACAAAGCACGACAGTTGCAGCAAGCGCGCATACGAATGTAGACAAATTGAGTAAGGCGCAACATGAAGCCAATGCAAAAGTGTATGCAGGCCCTGCTGTGCGTAAACTGGCACGTGAGTTGGGTGTTGTTTTAGCAGATGTAAACGCCACTGGCCCACATGCGCGTGTACTCAAAGAAGACTTGAAGGCTTATGTCAAAGCGCGTCTTACTGCGCCGCAGACTGTTCCTGTCGCTGCTACAACACAGCAAGTTACAGGTTTGCCAAAGCTACCTGACTTTAGTGCATTTGGTGGTGTGGAAGAAAAAGATTTGACGCGCTTACAACAAGTGTCAATTCCGCAATTGTCCCTGAACAATTACATCCCACAAGTCACGCAATTTGATTTGGCCGATATTACCGAGCTAGAAGCGTGGCGCGGTGAATTGAAAGCCAACTTCAAAAAAGAAGGTGTCAGCCTGACCATTTTGGCGTTCATTGCCAAAGCAGTAGCGCATTTGCTGAAAGATGAGCCATATTTCGCTGCGCATCTGGCAGATGATCAAAAGTCTGTGCTGCTGCGTAAAGAAATCCACATGGGCATTGCGGTGGCAACCCCTGATGGTTTAACCGTGCCTGTGCTACGCAATCCAGATCAGAAATCGATTAAACAAATTGCGATCGAACTGGGCGAGTTGAGCCAAAAAGCGCGTGATAAAAAGTTGTCGCCTAAAGATTTACAAGGTGCAAACTTTACCATCACCAGTTTAGGTTCGATTGGCGGTACGGCATTTACGCCGTTGGTGAACTGGCCGCAGGTTGCGATTTTGGGTATTTCACCAGCGACCATGCAGCCTGTCTGGAATGGTGAAGGCTTTGATCCGCGCTTGATGTTGCCATTGTCATTGTCGTATGACCATCGGGTAATTAATGGCGCAGATGCAGCACGTTTTACCCATAAACTGACCCAGTTGTTGGCAGATATTCGTAGCTTGCTGCTCTAAACTCAGAAAAGCTTTATAAAACCCTGCTGCGGCAGGGTTTTTTGTCACTGCCGTTATTCGGCTAAATTTGCTTAACCGCAGTATTCCGTTTAGAATAGCTGTACTTCATTGGGGAGTAGCCGCTTTTTACTAATTTCTGTTTCAACTGAATGCAGTAAAAAGGTGATGGTCAACATATTTGTTCCACAGAACATGGTCATCATAGCAAAGAACCAAGTCTGCTTTTTCAAGCTTTCTTTTGTTGGCAAGACCTTTGATTTATCACTCTGCAGATTTTGGCTAGCAGGAGGGATAGGTCATTGGTATGTGTGCTAGCCAGAGAAAAACATCATGTATGAATTCCTCATCTCGACTGCCATTGTCGCCTTAGCCGAAATGGGTGATAAAACCCAACTATTGGCTTTATTACTCGCGGCACGTTTTCGTAAACCTGCTCCAATCTTGGTTGCTATTTTACTGGCAACACTCATTAACCACGGACTTTCTGCAGTTTTAGGGCAGTGGATTACCACGGTACTTAGCCCAGAAATTTTATTGTGGATTTTGTCTTTAGGTTTTATTGGCATGGCGATTTGGATGCTTATTCCAGACCAGCTAGATGATGAAACTGAAAGCATCAACAAGTGGCAAAAATACGGTGTATTTGGCGCGACCTTTGTATTGTTCTTTTTGGCAGAAATTGGCGATAAAACTCAAATTGCCACAGTGGCTTTAGCCGCACGTTATGACAGCGTGTTTTGGGTCATGCTTGGAACCACTTTGGGGATGATGCTGGCCAATGCACCTGCGGTATTTATTGGCAATAAATTAGCGACCCGATTGCCAATTGCTTTAATTCATAAAATTGGTGCACTGATTTTCCTAATTATTGGTGTGTCGACTTTGGCGCAACATTATTTATTCTAAATTATTCATTAAAATGCATAAATCCTGAGCAAACTGCTCGGGATTTATTTATGTGAATGGTACTGCAATTCACTGATATTTCAGATAATCTGAGCCATTTTATTTATTGTAACTTTCCATAAATAGCTATATGTTATTCAATGATAGAAAATCTATTTTTAAAATGAAAAAATTGGGGATTGGTTATGGCATTTGACCGTACAACATCGCAGGTCTTATTTGATAATGGGACACATAAATGTATTAGTTTTACCAGTTTGGTCAAAGGTGAAGGTGTTCAGGCCAACCAATTTCTGATCATTGATAATAACCGTGCCGCAGTGCTAGACCCAGGTGGCGACCTGACCTATGTACCACTGACCATGGAATTAAACAAATATACCCGTTTGACCAATCTTGACTATGTCATGGCATCGCACCAAGACCCAGACATCATCACTTCAATGCCGCGTTGGTTGGTCTATACCGAAGCAAAAATCGTAGCATCAAAATTGTGGGCGCGTTTCTTGCCGCACTTAAGCTCATCTTTTATGAGCGACCGTATGAAAGGCAACTGGTTAGATCGTTTGGTGGAACTGCCAGATGAAGGTCAGGCAATTCCTTTGGGCGAGTCTAAAATTATTGCTGTGCCTGCGCATTTCTTACACTCTGTTGGTAATTTCCAGTTTTATGATCCTATCGCCAAAATTTTATTTTCTGGTGATATGGGTGCGTCAATGGTGGAAGATGCTTCAATTCCATTGACTGATTTTGCTGCGCATATTCCTGCGATGAAAGGTTTCCATCAGCGCTATATGTGTTCCAATAAAGTGATTCGCCTATGGGTGAATATGGTACGCACCATGGACGTTGAAATGATTGTGCCGCAACACGGTACGCCATTTGTGGGCAAAGAACAGGTGAACCAATTCCTAGACTGGATTGAAACATTGGAATGTGGCGTCGATTTGATGGATGAACACGTTTTTAGCTGCCCTGAATAAGCGACAAAAAAGCTGAAAAAACTGTAAAAAAAACTTGAGTGCAAAAACAACTTTTTTTAAGATTTTCGCCCAAAAACGATTTTTTTGATGACGAGAACTTAACGAATGTTGTCTCAAGTACCTACAGCCGATGCCTGCTTAAGCTGCGGCGCGTGTTGCGCTTATTTCCGTGTTTCATTTTATTGGGCTGAAGGCATGAATATGCCTGAGCACTACACGGAACCAGTAACAGCAGTCTATTCATGCATGTGTGGTACCAATCAGAGTCAGCCGCGTTGTGTCGCTTTAGAAGGTGAAGTTGGACAGCAAGTGAGCTGCGGGATTTATGAATTACGCAGCAGCTCTTGTAAAGAAGTGCAAATTGCCGATGATCAATGCAATAAAGCACGTCGTGCGCATAACATGATTCCATTTGTGCAAGTCGATCCAGCCATTTCTGTGAATGATGATGACTTCGATCAAGTGGTTTAATGGTGCTTTAAGTTGTTGATCGCAATCCAGATTGGAAAAGCAAAGCTGCGGCTTTGCTTTTTTTGTGGCTCAATTTTGGGTAGATAGCCAAATCATGATTCAGATTGAAGCGGCTTTATCTGCCTGAAAAATGAAACCTCGCAAGTTTTAAACTTGCGTGGCTAAAAAGCAAACTAGGAGTGAAAACCTCAATTTTTAGATGAAAATTACCGATTTTTTCATGCTGCATCCCCCAGAAGGGCAGAATAAAAAATATTTCTTAGAGAACAAATGAAATTTGTGCCCAGATTTGTTTATAATGGCTCACGGAAATTACCAGTGAGACTGTTATGCTGACCATCGTTCAAGAAGCGTTAACCTTCGATGATGTCTTATTACTCCCTGCCTATTCTACTGTTCTCCCAAAAGATGTCTCCTTAAAGACACGTTTTACGCGCGGCATTGACCTGAATATTCCTTTGGTTTCAGCAGCAATGGATACGGTGACTGAATCTCGTATGGCAATTGCGATGGCGCAAAACGGTGGTATTGGTATTTTGCATAAAAACATGGACATCGTTGCGCAAGCAGCCGAAGTGCGCCGTGTGAAAAAATTTGAAGCGGGTATGGTGAAAGACCCGATTACCGTAACGCCAGAAACTACAGTACGTGAATTGATTGCGCTGACTCAAGCCAATAATATTAGCGGTGTACCTGTAGTAAAAGATGGCAAAGTTGTCGGTATTGTGACAGGACGTGATACACGTTTTGAAACCAACCTTGAACAACCTGTCAGCAATATCATGACAGGTCAAGATCGTTTAGTGACAGTACGCGAAGACGAATCTAAAGAAAACATTCAAGCTTTATTGCAACAGCATCGTATTGAAAAAGTCTTGGTGGTGAATGACCAGCAGGAATTAAAAGGCTTAATTACGGTCACTGATTTCCGTAAAGCAGAATTGTATCCAAACAGCTGTAAAGATGACTTAGGTCGTTTACGCGTGGGTGCTGCAGTGGGTACAGGCGCAGAAACACCAAGCCGTGTAGAAGCATTGGTTGAAGCAGGTGTCGATGCGATTGTGGTTGATACTGCACACGGTCACTCTGCAGGCGTAATTGAGCGTGTACGTTGGGTAAAAGCTAACTATCCACAAGTTCAAGTAATTGGCGGTAACATTGCAACTGGCGATGCTGCTTTGGCATTGTTAGATGCAGGCGCAGACGCAGTGAAAGTGGGGATTGGCCCAGGTTCAATCTGTACCACACGTATTGTGGCAGGTATTGGTATGCCGCAAATCTCTGCAATTGACGCTGTTGCCAATGCATTGAAAGAACAGATTCCATTAATTGCCGATGGTGGTATTCGCTTCTCTGGTGATATGGCCAAAGCGATTGGTGCAGGTGCAAGTACCATTATGGTGGGTTCATTGCTTGCTGGTACTGAAGAAGCACCGGGCGAAGTTGAATTCTTCCAAGGTCGTTACTACAAAGCATACCGTGGTATGGGTTCATTGGGTGCAATGGCGGGTGCAACAGGTTCTGCAGACCGTTATTTCCAAGACTCGAAAGCAGGTGCAGAAAAACTTGTACCAGAAGGTATTGAAGGTCGTGTACCGTACAAAGGCCCAATGGGCAACATCGTGCATCAGATGATGGGTGGTTTACGTTCATCTATGGGTTATACAGGTTCTTCAACCATTGAAGATCTACGCCAAAATGCTAAATTCGTGAAAATTACTGCAGCAGGTATGCAGGAATCTCACGTGCATGATGTGACGATTACTAAAGAAGCGCCGAACTATCGCGTTGGTTAATATGAACTATCGCGTTGGTTGATATTTAGTAGCATTTTCAAATAAAAGCCGTCATCAATGTGACGGCTTTTTCATTTTTGGTGTAAAGTAACTCGCAGTAAAAAAGTGATGATAAAGATCACCCCTAAGAAGTGAGAACAATATGAGTTATTTTGGTACAGACGGCATTCGAGGGAAGTTTGGAGAGTTACCAATTACACCTGATTTTGCATTAAAACTAGGTTTTGCAGCAGGTAAAGTTTTAAAAAAACACACCAAAAAAAATAAACCTATTGTGGTATTAGGTAAAGATACACGTCTTTCAGGCTATATTTTAGAAGCAGCATTACAAGCGGGTTTAAATGCCGCAGGTGTCTATGTGCATTTGCTCGGCCCATTGCCGACGCCCGCTATTGCGCACTTAACCCGCGCTTTGCATGCCAGTTTAGGCATTGTGATTTCAGCATCGCATAATCCGTATTTTGATAACGGGATTAAATTTTTCTCGGGCGAAGGGAAAAAGCTGCCAGATGCCTTGCAAGAAGAAATTAACCAAGAATTGCAGCAAGAATTAAAAATTGATGATACGGCCAACTTGGGTAAAAGCGTTCGTGTTAAAGATGCCAATGGGCGTTACATCGAGTTTTGTAAATCGACCTTTCCATATCATTTAGATTTAAATGACCTCACCATTGTGGTCGATTGCGCCAATGGTGCTGCCTACAATGTTGGCCCTGCGGTATTCCGTGAATTAGGTGGGAAAGTGATTGCCATTCACAATGAGCCAAATGGTTTAAACATCAACGAAAATTGCGGCTCAACCCATCCTGAAAGTTTGCAAAAAGCAGTGCTTGAGCATCAGGCGGACTTGGGTGTTGCATTTGATGGTGATGCAGACCGTGTGATTTTGGTGGATAGTCAAGGCAAGCAAATTGATGGTGACCACATTTTATATATTCTTGCCACACAAGGCTCGAAAAAACCTGCAGGTATTGTTGGGACGTTAATGAGCAATATGGCGCTGGAATTGGCGTTAGAAAAAGCCCAAGTACCATTACTCCGTGCCAATGTCGGTGACCGTTACGTGCTACAAGGTCTGGAAGAAAATGGCTGGGTTATTGGTGGTGAGCCATCGGGGCATATTTTGACTTTGGACAAGAGCACCACAGGTGATGCAATTATTGCTGCCTTGCAAGTGTTAACGGTGATGGTCGAACAAAATAAAGCCCTACATGAATTGGTGGCAGATTTTAAACTGTTGCCAAATGTGCTGGAAAACGTGCGCTTAGCAAATATGTTTGATCCGTATACCGTTCCTGCCTTGGTGGAAGAGTTTGACCGTGCTACGGAACAGCTGAAAGGTCGTGGACGCTTATTGATTCGTAAATCGGGCACTGAACCTGTGATTCGTGTCATGGTGGAAGGTGATGATTTGGCTGAAGTGAAGGCAATGGCGAAAGATTTAGCAGATGCTGTACGTCGTCATGCCGTCTAAAAGGGGGGTAAATCGTGAGTGATTTAATTAAAGATTTAAGTGAGCTGCGTTTAAGTTACCAAAAAGGTGAATTGCTAGAAGCACAGGTCAGTGCCAATCCGCATATTCAGTTTTTGAATTGGTTTAACCATGCCTTAGAAGCCAAGCTGCATGAACCGTATGCGATGTCATTGGCGACTGCCAATGCGCAAGGTCGTCCGCATGTGCGTACTGTGTTGCTGCGTGGAGCCACCGAAGCAGGCTATGACTTTTATACCAATTATGACAGTCAAAAAGGGTTGGATTTAGCGGCCAATCCTTATGCTGAATTGTTATTTTACTGGCCTGAACTGGAACGTCAGATTCGTGTCAGTGGCTATGTCGAAAAAATTGATGAGCAAGAATCGACTGCGTATTATCACAAACGCCCGCGTGATAATCAGATCGCTGCGCATATTAGCACTCCGCAAAGTGGTGTGATTGCCAGTCGTGAAGAACTACAGGCGCGTTTCCAAGACTTGCATGCCCAAGTGGGTGATCAATCTGAATTGCAAAAACCCGTATTTTGGGGTGGCTACCGCTTGCAGTCTGATTATTACGAATTTTGGCAAGGCCGTCCGAACCGTTTGCATGACCGCTTAGCTTATGAAAAAATTGAAGGTGACTGGAAACTACAACGCTTGATGCCTTAAATGACTGGAAATTATGTCAAAAATTCTAATAAAGCAAAGACCTTTACTTACACGCCCTGAAAACTTTCAGGGCGTCTCTACATTTGTTGCCCAAATTTTAGCGCGCCGTGGCGTTGCGTCTGAGCAGGAGCTGGAACTTAAACTGAAGCACTTGCTTGCTCCAAGCATGAAAGGTCTACCAGAAGCAATTCAGCTGATGGATCAGGCGATTGATCAGCAGAAAAAAATTGTAATTGTGGGCGATTACGATGCCGATGGCGCGACCAGTACCACACTTATGATTTTGGCATTGCGCGAAATGGGCGCACACGTGCAGTATTTAGTACCTGACCGTTTTAAATATGGTTATGGCTTAACCCCCGCCATTGCCGATTTGGCTTTTGAGCGTTATGCACCTGATTTATTAATTACGGTAGATAACGGAATTTCCAGTCATGAAGGTGTGGAGCGTGCGCAAGCTTTGGGGATGCAGGTCATCATTACCGATCACCACCTCACCACAAAAGCCACTCCAAATGCAGAGGCTGTGGTGAATCCGAATCAATTGGGTTGTGATTTCCCAAGTAAAGCCTTGGCAGGTGTGGGCGTGGCATTTTATGTGTTGGCCAACTTATCCAGTCAGCGTAAAAAACAGGGTAAATCTGCTGCAAATTTAACGCAATATTTAGATTTGGTGGCTTTGGGCACCTATGCCGATGTCGCTAGTCTGGATTATAACAACCGTATTTTGGTGGATGCAGGCTTAAAACGGATACAGCAGAATTTATGTCGTCCTGGGATTAGCGCATTGCTGGATTTGGCAGGACGTGAACCCGCACAGCTCAAAGCGCAGGATTTGGGTTTTGTCTTGGGGCCACGTATCAATGCTGCAGGGCGCATGGAAACCATGGACATTGGAATCGAGTGTTTACTGGCAGCGGATATGCAAAGTGCTTATGCTTTGGCGCGTCAGTTAAATGCTTTGAATCAGGAACGCCGTCAGGTTGAAGGGCAAATTAAACAGGATGCGCTGGCAGAGTTGGAAAAGCTGCAGTTAGATCAAAGCGATTTACCGCATGCCTTGATCATGTTTGAAGAACATTGGCACCAAGGTGTAATTGGAATTGTTGCAGGACGCTTAAAGGAACAGTTTCATCGCCCTGCGATTGTATTTGCTGCCGATGAAGATGGTGAGCATATTAAAGGCTCTGCCCGTTCAATTGAGGGGATTCACATACGTGACACCATTGAATTGGTTGCAGAGCAATATCCACATTTGGTGAGTCATTTTGGTGGACATGCGGCTGCGGCAGGTTTGACCATAAAAAAGGTGCACTTTGCAGAATTTAAACAGGTCTTTGAACAGATCATTGCGCAAATGGATGCGGATTTATTTCATGCTGTGCTATGGACAGATGGTGAATTGCCGCAAGAAGCTTTTGATTTACACACGGTAGATTTATTACAGCATTTGGCGCCGTGGGGACAAAAGTTTCCGCAGCCTGTGTTTGAGGGACGGTTTAAAGTGGTTGATTTTAGATGGTTGAAGGACGCTCATTTAAAATTGCGTTTGGCATTGGACAATGGACAAGTGGTTGATGCGATTGCGTTTGGTGCTAAAGATAAATTTGAATTTAACCCGATGCGGGATGATGTGCGTTTGGTTTATGAGTTAGAGCGCAATGTGTTTAATGGCAATGTGAGTTTGCAGTTGCAGATTGTGCATTTGGAGCAGTAATCCAAATAAAAAAATCCGCTCAAATTTGAGCGGATTTTTTTGCTTTTAATGTAAGGGATTAGAAGCGGAATGTACCATTGATGCCGTAAGAGTCCGCACCATCAGTTGTCGTGTAATTCACACCTACAGCAAATGCTGGGGTAAAGAATTTTTGTGCACGTACATTAAAGATAGTATCAAAATCTTCTTCTGTTGAATCTGCAAAAGAAACACCAACGCTTAAAGTTGGGTCGATATAAAGGTCTGCACCTAGACGATATACTGTTTCATCTGCAAAATAGGTTGCACCTTCAAAATTAGTATAATAGTTACCAATTTGAGTGACATATTTTGCGCGAAGTGTTGCAATAGTATCATCTTCAGCAGTCCAAATATTTGTAAAGCTGTTGATAAAACCGATTTGGCTTGCTTGGATTGGGTCAATATTTTCTTTTGCAACACCAGCTGCTAATAACAAACTATTGATTGGTAAATAACCCACTTCCAGTGCATAACCTGTGTTGTCTGCCGAGATCGAATCTTCATCATCTTCGATTGTAATTTCAGAACGGTTTAATTTGGCGGATTCAAGCGGCAAGTGCAACAGTATAAAAACCAGACATAACTTCACTCGGTGTATACCAACCTAGGGTTTTTCTAGGACGATGGTTGAGTGCAAATTCTATCTGCTCTATTTGTTCGTTTGACACGTCATCAAACGATGATGATTTTGGCAGATATTGCCGGATTAAACCATTCGTATTTTCATTTCTAGCTCGCTGAATAGACTTGTAAGGATCAGCAAAATACGTCTCTATGCCAGCATCAGTAATTCTTTTGTGTTCGGAAAATTCTTTGCCATTATCAAATGTCACACTATAAGCATGGCTCATTTGTAAACGATCTAATGCACAAGTAATCGTTTTAGAGGATTCTCTCGTTGACCCTAAATGAACAATATGTACATACAGGCTCTTTCGATCAACGAGAGTCAATAAAGCACCTTTATGATGTTTACCAATCACCGTGTCACCTTCGAAATCTCCTAAACGTTGTCGTTGATCAATGACCTGGTCTCGGTAGTGAATACTTGTTTTATCAATGATTTGCCCCCTACGATCCGTGTTTTTGTAACCGCGTTTTCGATATTTCTTCTGATGCCTTAAGTGTAGATGAAGTTTACCACCTTTTGATTTATCTTGATAAATGTACTGGTAAATCCACTCATGTGAAGGTACATCCAGCCAACCGCGTTGTGTTAAAGCACCTGAAATTTGTTCTGGTGACCAGTCCAAACCAATCAAATAATCAATATAAGCGAAGGCAAATGCTGTCATTGATGATGAAGGACGGTACCGTCTTTGACTTGCAAATTTAGCTGCCTGTTGAGCTCTATATCCACGTTGCCCAGTATTTCTTTTTAATTCACGGTAGATGGTTGATCGTGAACGTCCTAACTCCCGAGCAAGGGTAGCGATTGAACTTTTACTTTTCAAAGTAGCATAAATTTCGTATCTTTCATCTTGAGAAAGTTGGGTGTATTTCTTCATTGTGTGCTTTCCAATTGCGGGTTGAAAAAGTCTAATGATTCTATGAATACACCTAACTTTTTCAACTAACTACAAATGTGTTGCACTTGAGATTTGAATCTGCGGGGCGTAAAAAAGCACCCTTCCGAAGAAGGGTGCTATTTGAGTAAGGAATTAGACTTAAGCTTAGAAGCGATATTTCGCAGCGACACCAAAGCGGTTGTAGTCAGCATTACCAACTTCACCAAAGCCTACACGACCTTCCAAACTGACTTGTGGTGTAAAGAATTTACGTGCACTCACACCAAACTCATCATTATCGTTGATATCGTTGCTGTAATAATCGACACCTACACTTAGCGTTTTATCAATGAAGTAATCCGCAGCAAGATTGTATTCATCGAGATCACCAAAAGCAGCACCTGCTTCAAGGTTGATGTCTTTACCATTCGAAAGTGTAGTTACGTATTTAGCACGTAAAGTCGGGTCTACACCATCATCACGGTCATTATCCCAACCTTTAAGACCTGCTGCGATTAACAAGCCTGGTGCTGGTAAATAACCAACTTCTGCACCATAGGTGGTTAAATCATTGTTTAGGTCATCATTGTCTTTCAAGTCATGACCGCTCACATTACCACTTAAGTAAAAGTCTGAATTCGGTACAAAGTACTCTGCACCTACGCCGTAAGTATGCGCTTCATTGTCGCCAACTTCGTCATATTGGTATTTGGCATTTACGTTGCTAGCACGATCAAGGAACGCTGCTTCTGCCAAAGGTGCATTACGGGTTTGTACAGGGTTAAAGTAATAAGTACCATCTACACCGAATGAACCGCTTGAACTGCCGTTGTCTGGATCAATCAGTCCTGCTGATGCACCAATTTCAGCTTGGTATGCGTTCGCAGTACCAGTGATAGCCAAAGCTGAAAGTAGGGCTGATGCGATTGCTAATTTTTTCATGGAAATTACCCCTCTGAAATTATGGTTAACAGTTAAACTTTTTGTTACAACTTTCAGTCTAGGCTAAAAATGATCAGCGTCAATCACAGGAAGGTTACAGCTTTGTTACAAGCGTAAATTTGTGTAATATTTTTGGTTTAAGTGATTGAAATAAAAATGAAATAATTAAATGTTTTGTTTTATTAAAACTATGTAGATTTTGTGAATTTTACTAAAATTGATCACTAAATCATCAAACTTGTTTCATCCTTGCTTTATTTTGGCGGGTTGAAGCAATTGTGATACACAACTTTTAAGCTTGTATTCAGTTGAATGTGTCAGGCAAAAAATCAGGGAGATAGATCAGCCATTTAGATAAACATCAGTGTTAATCGAGCATGCTGTTTTTTTAGATTGGATATCATCAGGCTTTCGTTTTAAAAAGTTTAAAGCGATCTTTATTTTTAACCACATTTAGCATTCAACCGATAAAAGCTGAAAAGTTATGCTGGAATTTACAGCAGGGTAGAAATGCCAGAACAGGTCTGTGCTACAATTATTGGCTATTGAGCTTCATTGTTAATTGAGAGAATTTACGTGGAAATTAATCCTTATCTAAACCAATTAAAAGACTTGAGCGAACGTGGTCAAACACTACGGGGGTATCTTTGACTACGATCTGAAAAAAGAGCGTTTAGAAGAGGTTCTCCGCGAGTTGGAAGACCCTGCCATTTGGAATGATCAAAGTCGTGCTCAAGCGATGGCCAAAGAAAAAGGCGAACTTGAGAATGTGATTAATGTTCTGGAAGGTTTGGCAACCCAGTTGGAAGATGCGCAAGCCATGCTGGATTTGGCGGTTGAAGCAGATGATGAAGACTTATTGGTTGATGTGCAGTCAGAGTTGACCTCTGCTGAAGAAGAACTGGCGAAGCTTGAATTCCGTCGTATGTTCAGCAACCCAATGGATCCAAATCCGTGTTATGTCGAAATTCAGGCGGGTTCAGGCGGTACAGAAGCGCAGGACTGGGCATCTATGTTGCTGCGTATGTATATGCGCTGGATTGAACGTCATGGCTTTAAAGCAGAATTGATGGAAGAATCGGATGGTGATGTGGCAGGGATTAAATCTGCGACCATTCGCGTTGAAGGCGAATATGCCTATGGTTGGTTGCGTACCGAATCGGGTGTGCATCGTTTAGTGCGTAAATCGCCATTTGACTCAGGTAACCGTCGTCATACGTCATTTTCTGCAGTGTTCGTTTCACCAGAAGTGGATGACAATATTGAAATTGATATTAACCCTGCCGATGTCCGTACCGATACTTATCGTGCGTCAGGTGCAGGTGGTCAGCACATTAACAAAACTGACTCTGCGGTACGTTTAACCCACGCACCTACAGGTATTGTGGTGGCTTGTCAGAACCAACGTTCGCAACACGCCAACCGTGACCATGCGTGGAAACAGTTACGTGCTAAGTTGTATGAACTGGAAATGAGTAAACGTAATGAGGCGGCTCAAGCTTTAGAAGACTCGAAGTCTGATATTGGTTGGGGCAGCCAAATTCGTTCTTATGTATTGGATGATTCACGTATTAAAGACTTGCGTACAGGCGTGGAAACTTCAAATACAGGTGCAGTTTTAGATGGTGATTTAGATAAGTTTATTGAAGCCAGTTTAAAACAGGGTCTATAAGTTAGGGTCTGTAAGATCATAATGAGCCTGCCCAATTCAGTTGAGTTGCTTAAAAATTTATATAAATCGTAAAAAAACGATATTAATATCGAAAAAATACGATATATTAAAAGCAGCTGCTGAATTGGGCTTATATTTACGAATATGTGTCTGAATGATGGATGTCGATTTAATCTTTAAAGCCTTAGCCAATCCTACCCGTCGGCAAATTTTAGAATGGTTAAAAGCACCAGAACAATTTTTGTCGGTAGATGAGTGTGGCGACTTTAAGCGTGGCGTATGTGCAGGACACATTGAGCGTTTGGGCAACGTGTCGCAATCGACCATGTCAAATCATTTATCGGTACTGCAACAGGCAGGTCTTATTCGTGCAGAAAAATATGGACAATGGTCGTATTTTTCTCGTAATGAAGCACTCATTCAGCAATATGTCGAATATTTAAAACACTCACTTTAACTGTGAGATTAGAGGCAAAAATGGCTGAATTAGACTCTCCTTTAGTTTTGGGTGATCTGCATCTAAAAAACCGTGTGGTGATGGCACCTTTAACCCGTAGCCGCGCCAGTGATGACCGTGTTCCAACGCCAATGATGGCGGAATATTATGCACAGCGTGCTAGCGCAGGTTTGATTCTTTCAGAAGCAACGGTAATTTCTGAAGAAGCCAATGGTTATTTAAATACCCCAGGATTGTTTACCGATGCTCAAGTGCAGGGTTGGAAACTCGTTACCGATGCCGTGCATGCCAAAGGTGGTTTGATTGTGGCGCAACTGTGGCATGTAGGTCGTGTTTCACATCCAGATTTACTCAATGGTGCAACACCAGTATCGGCAAGTGCGGTACAACAAGCAGGTTATGTCAGTTTGTTGCGTCCTAAACGTGAATATGTGTTGCCACGTGCCTTAGAAATTGCAGAAATCCACACCATTACCGAGCAATATAAACAAGCCGCCATCCGTGCCAAAGAAGCAGGATTTGATGGGGTAGAGTTGCATGCAGCCAATGGTTATTTGATTGATCAATTCCTGCAAAGCAAAACCAACCAACGTGACGATGAATACGGTGGTTCGGTTGAAAATCGTGCGCGTTTCTTGTTAGAAGTGATGGACGCCTTAATTGAAGTCTGGGGCGCAGGTCGAGTCGGTGTGCATTTAGCACCACGTGGCGATGAGCACGACATGGGAGATGATGATCCACGTGAAACCTTTGGCTATGTCATGCAGCAATTGGGGCAGCGTAAAATCGCCTTTTTCTTTACCCGCGAATATTTAGCCGAAGACAGCATTTCCCAAGAAATGAAAGTATGTTCAGGCGGTGTGCCATATATCGCGAACATGCGTTTAAGTCGTGCTGATGCCGTGGAATTATTGGCTTCGGGCAAGGCCGATGCGGTGTCATTTGGTAAGGCGTATATTGCCAATCCAGACTTGTATGAGCGTTTATTGGCAGATGTACCTTTAAACGAACTCAAGCTGGAAAACATGATTGGTACAGCCGTTGCAGAAGGCTATATCGATTATCCAACTTTGGCGGAAACACAACACGCTGTAGAATAAAAGCCAGTATAGCGCCACATGCAATTAACATGCGCGTGTGGCTCTGTTATATTTTGCCGATAATCTTTCTTTGGGGCGCATCTTTTGGCTACTCCATTTTGGTATAACGCAGCCTTGGCGCTGTTAAAACCGATTTATCAGTCACGTATTCGTAAACGTGCCGAACATCCTGAGCAATTACAACAAGAACTGCTTGAGCGTTTTGGCCCATTTCAGCCCGCTAAAAATTTACATGCCATTTGGTTTCATGTGGTGTCGGTGGGAGAAACCAATGCCGCGCAACCTCTAATTGAACATTATTTAAAAGCGGGGCATCCTGTTTTAGTCACCAATACCACCAAAACAGGGCAGGCACGCGCCAAATCATTATTTTTAAAAGCACCGTATTTAGATTTATTTCAAGCTGTGTATTTACCTGCCGATCAGGTACATTTAATTCGTGAGTTTTATCAGAAATATCAGCCTAAATTATTGGCACTGGTCGAAACAGAATTGTGGCCTAATTTGATTGATCAGGCGCAGCATTTTCAAGTCCCGTGTTTGTTGATTAATGCGCGGCTTTCGGAAAAATCGGCCAAAGGCTATGCCAAAGTTAAAGGATTGACTCGTGGCATGTTGCAAAATTTGCAGCAACTTTTGGCGCAAGACTCTGCCACACAGCAGCGTTTTATCGCATTGGGGATGCCTGCCGAGCGTACAAACGTGGTGGGTAATATTAAATTTGATATTACTGCGCCAGAAGATTTTGTAGAGCAAGCCGCGCAGTTGCAACAGACATGGCAATTGGTACATCGCAAAATTATTACCCTTGCCAGTACCCATGCGCCTGAAGAACAGCAATTATTGACTGCACTGAAACCTTATTTCGCACAGCATCCTGAACTGTTATGTATTGTTGTGCCGCGCCATCCAGAGCGTTTTGATGAAGTGGCTATGCAGGTACAAAAACTGCAACTTAATATGCAGCGCCGTAGCTTGGCTGAAGCGATTCAACCTGAAACACAAGTGTATTTAGCCGATAGCATGGGTGAAATGTGGTTGTGGTACGCCTTAAGTCAGGCCTGTTATGTCGGTGGTTCGCTGAATGAACCTGGCGGTGGGCATAATATTTTAGAGCCTTTGGCCTTAAATGTCGCCACGGTATTGGGCAAAAATTATTTTAACTTTCAAAGTATTGTGGATGAGTTTGTTGCAGCAGAAGCCGTGTATGTGGTCGAAGATGCTGAACAAGCTGTAAATACGTTAACGCAATTGTTGTTTGAACCTGCGTTGCGTGCTCAGCTGAATCAAAATGCTCAAGTGATTATGTATAAAAATCGTGGCTCTTTGACTGAGCATATTCACGTGATTAATCAGTATCTTTAAATATGAATATCGTTTTGCTTGACCCTCGGCAGACCACAAATGAAGTGTGGTCTATTAGCGCCCAGCGCCAAGTGCAGCATTTACACACGCATGTCGGTGTACAAGTCGGTGACACCTTGAAAGTCGGGATTCGCGGTGGCAAGCGTTATTTGACCGAAGTGGTGGACGTTAGTGAGCAGCGGATTCAAGTCAAAGCCCTGTATGAAGAAGCTGTACCGAAAAAACTGCCTGTGACCCTGATTGTGGCTTTACCACGCCCTAAAGTATTACGTCGTTTAATTATGGATAGCGTGACGCTAGGTGTGGAAAAAATTATTTTACTGCACAGCTATCGAGTCGATAAAAGCTATTGGCAAACGCCTTTTTTACAGCAGTTGGATCAATATGTGACGTTGGGTTTGGAGCAAGCAGGCGATACCATTGCACCTGAGATCCAACTTTATAAACGCTTTAAACCCTTTGTGGAAGATGTTTTGCCCGGTTTGATTTCTGCCGATTGTTCTGCTTATGTGGCGCATCCTTATACCGATCAAGCTATGCCACATGCCATCCAACATCCATGCAGTATTGTGATTGGCCCAGAAGGTGGATTTATTCCCTACGAAATTGATTTGCTCGAAAAAAACGGCTGCCAAGCGCGGCACTTGGGCAACCGTATTATTCGTACTGAAACTGTGATTGCTTATGTTTTAGGGCGTTTGTTTAGTGCGGGCTGAATCATCTTCATTGACTGCTGCATCACCACGATAAACTTTCACTTCCTGCACAGGATAAGGAATTGAAATGTGATGTTCGGCAAACGCGGCAATTACCCGTTCCTGCACTTCACTGATGGATGCTGAAGTGGTGGTTTCCGTCGTATTTACCCACCAACGCACATTTAAATTAATCGAAAAATCGGCCAAGGCAGTGACATTGACGCTAAATGCAGGTTGGCTCAAGATTTTTATGTCACGGTCTAAAATGGCCAAAATAATATCTTTGGCTTTTTGTACGTCATCTTCATAACCAATACCGACCACAAACTCGCAACGACGACGGGTATAAGCCGTATTGACCGTTACGGCACTGGTATACACCGTAGCATTTGGAATCACGATTCGACGCCCATCGGGAGAGCGCAGGAAGGTGGCACGAATCTGAATATCTTCTACCGTACCTTCCATATTATTCACGATGATGTCATCACCAATTTTAAATGGTTCTCCAATCAAAATGAGCACACCCGATAATAAATTCTGGAAAATATCTTTAAAAGCAAAACCAATTGCCACGGAGCCTAGACCTAAAGCACTCATCAGTTGGCTTGGGGTAAAACCTGGAATTGCAATCACCATCGCAATTAGAAAACCAAAGAAAATAATTGCAGAGCTACCGACCCGATTCAGCACCAAAACCAAATTTTGTCGGGTATAGGAACGATTGTTCAGGGTCTTGCGAATAAACCATTTAAACAGTCGGGCAAGCAGCCAAAACAGAATCAGCACCACGGCTGCAATCATCAAATACGGCACACGTTCCCAAAATCCTTCCATAATTTTGTCGATGGTGGAGTAGGCGTCATTGTACTTGGCCGTATGATTGATCACGGTTTGCGTGGTTTTTTCAGTGGCTTCCTGCAACAGCTGACTGGTGTTTTCAGAAACTTCACTGAGTGAGGGTTTGGATTCTGCCACGATAATTCCGAATTCAAAATGAAGCGACTATTTTGCCTGAAAAACTCAATTTGGTTAATGAGCAATGCTTACTTGCCAGTATTTTAGACAACTTGGATAGAAGTGATGAGCGTACTATTTTGTAGCATTTAAACTGCGAGTTGTATGTGGTTTTATCTGTAAGACAGGGTCGCAGGTATGAATGATTGGCTGCGTAAAAAAATGTTAATACTCACGGTTATTAGACGATATTTTCTTTAAAAATAATGCAATGCGCAGTACAGTGGAATGTAAACCTGAAAGTATGAATGCAAGAATATGGCATTCGATCAACGCTTTGGCATGCTATTGTTTGTATAAAATTTATGCGACTAAAGCCGAATGGTGAGCCATAAAAAAGAAAGTTCATACTGTGAATATACAGAAATAATAATCAATAACGTGGCATACATCTCGTGATGAGATGCAAGAACATCAAGGAAGTAGCAGATGAAAGACGTATATCCTGTTCCAGATGAATTTAAAAAGACTGCCCGCACCACTGAGGCAGAATATTTTCAACGCTATCAACAATCTATAGATGACCCTGATACTTATTGGGCAGAGCAGGCCCAACGCTTAGATTGGATTAAACCTTTTACCCAAGTCAAAAATACCAACTTTGACCCCGAGCATTTTAAAATTGAATGGTTTGCCGATGGGCAACTGAATGTCAGTGCCAATTGCTTAGACCGTCATTTAAAAGAACATCCGCATAAACCTGCAATTATTTGGGAAGGAGATCATCCATCTCGGCATAAAGTGGTTTCTTTTGCTTCTTTGCATGATGAAACCTGTCGTTTTGCCAACGTGCTGAAAAAGAACGGGGTGCAAAAAGGTGATCGGGTGGTGCTGTACATGCCAATGGTTTCCGAAGCTGCGATTGCCATGCTAGCCTGCGCGCGGATTGGTGCAGTGCATTGTGTGGTTTTTGGTGGTTTTTCTCCCGATGCTTTGGCTAGCCGAATTGAAGACTGTCAGGCCAAGTTAATTGTCACTGCAGACTCGGCCATGCGTGGTGGCAAGCCAATTTATTTAAAAGCCAATGTTGATGCTGCTCTAAAAGTAGCAGGTACCGACTGTGTGCAAAATGTGATTGTGGTGCACCGTACAGGAAATCCTATTGAGATGTTACCTGAACGCGACGTGTGGTATCACATGGAAATTATGTCGGTCAATGACATCTGCCCACCCGAGCCGATGAATGCCGAAGACCCATTATTCATTTTATATACTTCGGGTTCGACTGGAAAACCCAAAGGTGTTTTGCATACCACAGGCGGTTATTTGACCTATGTGAATAGCACGTTCCGAGAAGTCTTTGACCTGAAACAGGATGATGTGTTTTGGTGTACCGCAGATGTAGGCTGGATTACAGGGCATTCTTATGTCTTATACGGGCCATTGTCGAATGGTACATCTACCGTGATGTTTGAAGGGGTGCCGAACTATCCAAGCTGGGCGCGCACAGGGCATATTGTTGATAAACACAACATCACCATTTTATATACCGCGCCGACTGCCATTCGCGCCATGATGCGAGAGGGAGATCGTTTTGTACGTGAAAGTGACCGCAGCAGCTTGCGTTTACTTGGTTCAGTCGGTGAGCCAATTAATCCTGAAGCATGGAACTGGTATTACAACGTAGTAGGTGAAGGACGTTGCCCAATTGTAGATACATGGTGGCAAACCGAAACTGGGGGCATATTAATTTCAGCATTGCCGGGTGCAACGCCACTGAAACCCGGTTCGGCAACCCGCCCATTATTTGGCGTGCAACCTGCTATTGTCGATGCCGAAGGTAATGAACTGGAAGGCGCGACCGAAGGTAATTTAATTATGAAAGATTCATGGCCAGGGCAAATGCGCGGTATTTGGGGCGACCCTGCACGTTTTATTGAAGCGTATTTTTCGACCTATCCGGGTGCGTATTTTACAGGAGATGGTGCACGCCGTGATGAAGATGGCTATTACTGGATTACAGGGCGTGTGGATGATGTCTTGAATATTTCGGGGCACCGTTTAGATACTGCGGAAATTGAAAGTGCCCTAGTAGCGCATGAAGCTGTGGCTGAAGCGGCAGTGGTGGGTATGCCCCATGAGATTAAAGGACAGGGGATTTGCACCTTTGTAACTTTGCAAGTTGGTACACCCGAGTCAGAGGAATTGCGTGAAGAATTAGTCAATTGGGTTCGCAAAATTTTGGGGCCTGTGGCAACGCCTGATGCGCTGCATTGGGCACCTGCTTTACCTAAAACCCGCTCAGGTAAAATCATGCGCCGTATTTTGCGGAAAATTGCAGCGAATGAATTGGATAGTTTAGGAGATACTTCGACTTTGGCTGAGCCGCAAGTGGTGGAGCATTTGATTGCAACGGTGTATGGGGAGAGGTAGGTTAAGGTTACTGTCACTGTACACAAAGAAGTTAGATAAGGTTTGTTTTTTTATTTTTTTCGATGAAGTAAGGTGATTGTTTATATCATCTTACTTTATGCGACAACTCGTGTCGTCTTGCTTGGTAATTTGCTTGGGTGATTAAAAAATAACTGTAGAATAAATAACCATCATACAGATGATGTGGAATGGCATGAATATTCTAGGGTTACAGGCCAAGTATCGGCGTTTATATCATGAAAACTCAATTTGGAAATTATTAAGAGCAGATAACGCACCACATATTTTAGCGTTCATTGTTGACTTATTTGCAGAACAAAATGAAGTCCCTTATAGCCGTGCAAGAAATGTCTTGGATGAGTTGATTAAATCTAGTCGTGAGCAGGGTATTTGGCAGACAGAAAATAATGCAGCGCATTATTTAAATCATTGGATTCATTCAGGCTGGCTCAGAGAAATAGATGGCAAGCTGAGTAAAACGGATATTAGCGAAACCGTATTACGTTTTTGTCAGGGCTTGGATGAGCGAGCAACCCATACCACAGCATCACATTTAAGAATTGTGCAGGATGCGGTTCGTGATTTTGTGGTCGCATTGAGTGAAAATATTGAAGAACGAGTGGAGTTGCTCGAACAAAAAAAATTAGTGATTCAAAATGAAATAGATGCTTTGTTGGCGGGTGTTGTTACACAATTAGAAGAATCAGAACAAAAAGAAAGAATACGAGAAATTTATCAACTTGCTTCCATTCTTACAGGCGATTTTAGACGGGTCGAAGATGAGATTCGTCTACGAGATAAAGAGTTGCGTCTAGATATGATTAGTGGTGCTTATTCACGTGGAGAAGTATTGCTGAGCTTAATGGAAAAAGAGCAGTTGCTTGCCCAAAGTGATGCAGGCAGTGCTTTTGATGGGTTTTGTCAATTACTTCAGGATCAAGATCGTTCTACTGAGTTTAGAGAGCAGTTACGCAGTATTTTGAATCATCCTATTGCACAACAATTAAGCGAATCTCAACGTAAATATTTAGGTCAGTTAATGCGTGAGTTAGGACGCGAAAGTAGCCGAGTTTTCCAAGTCCGACGTCGTACAGAAGAAGGTTTGAGAGCTTATATTGAAAGTGGTGCAGCATTGGAAAACCGTTTGATTGATCAGTTTCTGTCGGAATTAGAAAAAAATGCAGTGGCGTTGTTGCAATCAGAGTGTGATTTAAAAACAGAAGTACAAGTAGATTTAGCCGTGGGTTCCATTCAGCTGAATTCGCCTGAAAGTCTTGCTTTAAAAAGTCCCACAGAACATATGGATACGCGTAAGGTCGAAGAGCAACAAAACAAGACTGAACCTAGTGATCAGATGCTGAAGTACTTAGACAGTGTACGGGTTCGTGCTGTTGCTGAAAAAGTATATCAAACGCTCGCACAGAAAGGGGTGATGAGTATTGCCCATTTAACACAGGAACATCCTGTACAAGCGGGACTTGAAGAGCTTGTTGCTTACTTGCGTATAGCAAAAGCCATTAAAGCACCACAAATGCAGCATACCGAGCAAGTTGAACTTAAGGATCGTTCAGGTGTGCATTTGCAGGCCAGTATTCCAGTGTATTACTTGAGTACAGATTTATTTCCCAAAAATATAGATGAGTTGGCGCTTTAAGGAGATCGAGATGCAATCAGAAAATAAGATACAACAGCATGACAATTTCTTTGAAATGGTACGCAGACCATCTTCAAATTCAGAAAAAAATATAGATATACACGCTAATCAGCCTGTAGAAAATTTGTCTCCTACAGCTCGAGCAGAGGTACAACATGCAGATAATCAAACAGAGATGGAGCATGCTCAGGATCGTGATACAGATGCGCTTATGCCACATGTAGCCCGACGGGTATTGGTCTATCTCATGCGTCAAGGGGTTATTCTTGCAGCAGAAAACTTAAAACTTTTTGATTTATTGTGCCGATATGAAGCGGAAATTCGTAGACATTTGGCAGAGGTTTATATCCAGTTGGTTTTGGATGCCAAGCAAGGGGTGGCTTATATCATCAATCTCAAAAGTATTCAGGATGAACAGGAAGATGAGAACCAGCCTTTGGATGATTTTCCTGTACTGATACGAAAACGAACTTTGACTGTATATGACACCTTAATTTTACTTATTTTGCGGAAGTATTATCAGGAGCGGGAAACTGCGGGTGAGCAAAAAATTATTATTGATGTTGAGCGAATCCAGAGCAGTTTAATTCCATTTATTCCTTTAACGAATCATGACAGCAAAGATCGTAAAAAGCTAAATGCAGCATTAGAAAAATTTATTGAGAAAAAAGTATTAACGGGACTGCGTGGTGAAGAAGGGCGTTATGAAATTACGCCAATTATCCGCTATGTCGTGAATGCCGAGTTTTTACAAAGTTTATTATCTGAATATCAACAATTAGCAGCAAAGGCCAAGTTGCAGCAATCCGAACAAGAATATGGAGAATCATCATGCAAGAAATGACCCTCTCAACTTTATTTGCACAAGGCCAAATTCGCTTGTCAGAAATTTCAGTATTTAACTGAGGCTCCTTCCATAACTTGCATACCGCACGTATTGATCCTGAAGGGACACTTATTACGGGAGATAATGGTGCAGGTAAATCTACCTTTATTGATGGTTTAATGGCATTGTTACAACCTGCAAGTAAAGCTAGTTTTAACGTAGCAGCTGCGCAGGGCGATCGCTCAGACCGTACATTACTCTCTTATATGCGTGGTAGTTTTGGTTCAGAACATGATGGGGCTGGAACGCGAGTAAAAAATAAGCGTGAAAAAGCAGTGACAACAGCATTAAGAGCGCTATATACCGCTGATGACGGTTCGATGATTACTTTAATTGGATTGTTTTGGGTTGGACAAGGTCAACATTCGCTGAGTGAAGTGAATCGTTTATATATGATTGCAAGTCGTAATGTGCAACTGACTGAAGTGTTAGAAAAATTTGCAGACGGTAATACTCGCCAGCTAAAACAACATTTTAATCCTAAAACAGATGCACGCGTGCATTATTTTGATAGCAAATTTGAAGACTATCAGGAGATGTATCGTAAATATTTATTTATGGATAATAAAAATGCACCTGCGTTGTTATCACGTGCTTTAGGCTTAAAGAAAATTGATGATTTGACTAAATTAATTCGCGAGTTGGTTTTAGAACCAAGCCAGGTTCGTGCTTTGGCACAGACTGCAGTAAATGAGTTTGCTGACTTAGAGGCAAACTATAAGCATTTGGTAGATGCGCGTGAACAAGTCCTACATTTACAGAAATTACCTGAGTTAGCTGTTCAAATAACAGCGTTAACTCTGCAACTGAATAATCTACAGCTCGAAAAACAAGCTTTTCCTGCATATTTAGGTGAATTGTATGTTCAGTTTTGGACTGAAAAAATACATCAGCTGGAGCAAGAGATACAGCGATTACATACGCAGTTTAAGCAATTAGAACAACAAGAACATGATGCGGAAAAACGACAAGAGCGCTGCCATGAAGACTATTTACAAGTAGGCGGTAATCGGATTGAAAACTTACAAAAAGAGCTAGAACTGATACAGCGTCAGTTAAAGCAATTAACCATAGAGGCATCGCGCTATCAGGAAGATGCTCAGCAATTACAATTGCAAGATGATTTAACCGAGCAAAATTTAATTGATAACCAAAAAATAGCCCATGAGCAGCTTCTAAATATTGGGCAAGAGAAAACCCAACGACAAGATGAGTTTGCTCAAGTCAGTAGCAAATACGCACAAACGCAACAGCAACTGAAAGAAACTCAAAGCGATATTCAGGAAATAGAAACCAGACCTAATAGTAATATTCATGATGTACATTTATTGCGTTTAAGAGATGAGCTTAGACAGCACTTAGATTTTGATGAACATGAATTAATGTTTATTGGTGAGCTCATTGATGTAAAAGAGGCTGAAAAAATCTGGCAAGGCGCAATTGAACGAGCATTAGGTGGTTTAAAAACAACGTTATTGGTGCCGAAAGATCGTTATTCGATGGTCACTCAATGGGTGAATGCGCGTCATAATAAAACCCATGTGCGTTTACAGGTGATCCATCTTGATGCTACAGAAAGTGTGTATTTTAAAGAAAATGGTTTTCTGCGGAAATTGGTTTGGCGAGAGCATCCATATCGTGATTGGTTAAAACAACATCTGCTTCGCTTTGATCTGCAATGTGTGGCAGATACAACAATCATGAATACAACGCCTTTTTCTATGACACAACAGGGCTTAATTCATCGTGAGCAAGGTCGTTTTGAGAAAAAAGATCAACAGCGGATTGATGATCGAAAAATTTGGTGTTTGGGATTTTCCAATACTTCACGTTTAAATTTATTAAAGCATGAAGCGAAACAACTTGAGGTACAGTTGGAACAGTATGCCTTGAGTGTTGCACAATCGCGTAAGGTGTTAGATCAGGTAACACAGCATAAGAGTTTGTGGGAGCGAATGTTACGTTACCAATGGGATATGATAAATATTCCTTATTGGACAGAGCGCCAGCAACAGACCAGCAATGACTTGCAGCATTTACAACAGGCAGATACCAATATTGAACAAGCTCGACAACGTTGGGAGCTTGCAAAAGAGGAATTAAAACAACTACAGGAACAGAAAGGGCAGTTACAACACACTTGGGGGCAACTCAAACAGAAACTCAGTGATGCAGAAAAACAACAACAACAAGCGCAAAAGGCAGCAAACCAAGGTGTCCCAGAACAAGCCAGAGAACTGTTGCTACAGCGTATAGGAGAAACACCTCGGTTGGAGGATGCTTATCTTACTGCTGTGGAAAAAGAGCTAGAGCGTTTAATTGAACATACCAGCAACCAAAATACCTCAGCAAAAAATAGCGCAACGTACATTATTGGTCAGTTTCGTGGCAAGGATAAATGGTCACATATTGCATTACAACGTGAATGGGCAGTTGGTTTGGCCGCATTGGATGATTGCGTTGCCTATTTTCATGAACTAGAAAAGGAAGGTTTGCCTGCCTTAGTTGAACAGTTTGAACAGCGTCTGCAAAAACATACCATGCAGTCTTTAAGTGTGATTCAGAATCGCCTTGAGGCAGATAGAGAAGAAATTACTGACCGTATTGCCATAATTAATCAGGTTTTACGGCGTACAGAATTTAAGTCTGGCAGCTATCTAAGACTAGGATACAAAAAGGAAAAGTATCCACACGTCATAGATTTTGAGCAAAAACTAAAATGGGTCGTATCTAGTATTAATAGTATTGAATATGAACAACGTTTTAAAAAGTTAGCTGAATTAATTTCTATTTTAGAAAAAGCGAGTAACTCGGTTACAGCGCATACTTTTGAAAGCCAGCGTTTACTTGATCCTCGTCATCAAATGTCTTTCTATGCAGAAGAAGTCGATTTGGCTACAGAAGAAATACGAGATGTTTTGGAGTCATCGAGTGGTAAATCTGGCGGAGAAAAAGAATCATTTGCTGGAACCATTGTGGCAGCGAGTTTGGCTTATGTATTAACACCAGACGGCTATGATTATCCAATCTACAGTACAGTGTTTTTAGATGAAGCTTTTTCAAACACAGCTGAAGCGGTTAGTCGTCGAGTACTCAAAGTATTTAAGGCGTTGAAAATTCATGTCAATTTAATCACACCTTATAAAAACTTGAATTTAGCGCGTGAGTCAGCACGTTCTTTATTAATTGCCGAGCGTGATATTGAGAAACATGAAAGTCATTTATGTGAAATTACTTGGCAGGAAATTGATGAAAAAATGGCGCAAAAACAACAGCAACTGCATAGAGAGGCACAACAGTTTGGGGTGCAGTTAGATGCCTAAAATTGAGAAGTGGGGATTACTTCCAAATACCGTTTTGGGTATTTTGCATAAAAAAGAATGGGAAAATCGTCGAAATTTAAAGCAGCGGTTGTTAAATCAACGTCCTTTTCCAATCGAAATTTCACTGAAAGTGCCCACAGACCAACAAGCTAGAGATAATTTGGGTCATTTTCATGCTTTTTTTAAAGCGTGGACAGATTTTGCTTATCCTGAACTGGTTGAATGGCAAGAACGGCAGTATCGACAACTTTCAGAACAACGTGTTCCAGTAAAGTTACGAATTTTTTCTTTACAGCAGCTTACTGAGCTTTTAGGAACAGAGCAACAACTTGAAAACTGGTTGGATAAAATATCCAGCTTTTTGAAGCAGTCTTTTGTGCATGATCGTCATCAGCACCGTTTATTTCAAACTTTAATTCATCATTTAGAGCAGATAGAACGCTATAGCCAACAAGAATGGCAATGGTTGATTCAGCTGATTGAACAGCTGAAACCGAATATGGGGGCAGGGCTTTATTTAAGGGCCTTGCCATTAAGCGCTGTAAACACGAAGTTTCTTGAGCAGAACTTATTGCTGACGGAGGCAATTTGCAATGTACTTTATGATGATGAGATCGTACTGGCTGGAGGGTTGTTGGCATGGCTAGATTGCTTAGATAGCCCCAAAGGTTGGTTGACGATCAAACCCGTCTGCCCAAATGTGCAGGAAAAATTGGGAGGACTCCCCGTTTTTCAATTGTCCACAGAGGTGCTAGATCAATTTGAGTTACCTGCGGAACGAATAATTGTAGTTGAAAATATTCAGTCAGGTTTAGCGTGCCCTTACTTGGAAAATAGTATTGTGGTTTGTGGTGGGGGTAAAAATATTACATGGATGAAGGCCAAGTGGTTACAGTATAAACAGGTTTTTTATTGGGGAGATATCGACTCTGAAGGTTTAAATATTTTAAGTATGGTTCGGCAAAAAATTCCACACGTGATTGCTTTAATGATGGATGAAGCCACAGTGTTACAGTTCCAAAATCATATGGTGGATGAACCAGACTCTATTTTTAGTGAGCCACAATATCTCACTGCTGACGAGTTAAAATTATTTCATGATTTGCGTGCACAGACATTTAAAAATAGGCGTTTAGAGCAAGAGCGCATTTCGGTTGATTGGGTGCATCGTTATTTAGAGTTACTTTGAAAATTAATTTGATTGATAATAAGGGGTGTAATGTTTAAACCATCTAGGCGATGGCAAACAATTGAAAATTCGATGCCGCTTTAGTCGTTTTCTTCTAAACCATCTAGGCGATGGCAAACACCTTTGGTACGCATTTCACGCTGATGTGGTGCTTCTAAACCATCTAGGCGATGGCAAACTTGCAACTTTGGTACAGGATGCTATCAGCAAACTTCTAAACCATCTAGGCGATGGCAAACGAACAGCGCATGGAGAAAGAGAAATCGGAAAACTTCTAAACCATCTAGGCGATGGCAAACGAATCTGTTCAACTGGCATGACTCCAGGAGCTCTTCTAAACCATCTGGGCGATGGCAAACTTCGCTCATGGCCAATCGGCTTATGGTTATGACTTCTAAACCATCTGGGCGATGGCAAACTATTGGATTTATAAAAATAAACTTTCCACAATCTTCTAAACCATCTGGGCGATGGCAAACAATCTGACCATCAAAACCAAATGGCTTTTTATCTTCTAAACCATCTGGGCGATGGCAAACAAGTTTTAATTATGTACACCATAGGGGAAATGCTTCTAAACCATCTGGGCGATGGCAAACTGACCGAAGATGTACGTCCGTGGGCATATACACTTCTAAACCATCTGGGCGATGGCAAACGCGTAATGCTTGCTGCTGCTTGTTTGCTGATCCTTCTAAACCATCTGGGCAATGGCAAACTTTACGGTGATCGAATTTTTATTGCGCGTGATCTTCTAAACCATCTGGGCGATGGCAAACTCGAAGGGCAAGCCGTTTCCTCATTGCAACATCTTCTAAACCATCTGGGCGATGGCAAACAATGGTGCCAAGCGCCTTAAAAATGTAATTCCCTTCTAAACCATCTGGGCGATGGCAAACGTAGAGCGAGCGCAAAACCAAATCTCATCAAACTTCTAAACCATCTGGGCGATGGCAAACAATTGCCGTTAAATTTGATTGAGCTTCGTTCACTTCTAAACCATCTGGGCGATGGCAAACCTAACAAAAGAGCAGTTAATCCGTATCGGCAACTTCTAAACCATCTGGGCGATGGCAAACGTATTCTGACTGTAATTGCTCTTTTGCTAACACTTCTAAACCATCTGGGCGATGGCAAACAGTTGCTTTGCTTTGCAATAACAGGCGCTTCGCTTCTAAACCATCTGGGCGATGGCAAACATTTCGGGTGGACCACATTGAATTCATAATCACTTCTAAACCATCTGGGCGATGGCAAACATTCGCTTACCGTGCGGTAAATCGTTGTTGTACTTCTAAACCATCTGGGCGATGGCAAACGTGTTTGCGGAGATCTTCAAGCGATGAGTTTCCTTCTAAACCATCTGGGCGATGGCAAACGCAGTGCTTGGTACATCCGCATTCTTGGGGTGCTTCTAAACCATCTGGGCGATGGCAAACAGCCACATCCTCAACTTTTGCGCCACTGTTTACTTCTAAACCATCTGGGCGATGGTAAACGTGCTGCCGACTTATGCGAAGCATGGCGACGCCTTCTAAACCATCTGGGCGATGGCAAACGAAAATAACGCGCTGTCAGTAATTCAGCAGATCTTCTAAACCATCTGGGCGATGGCAAACTAAAGAACGGATATATCAAACCCCTTTAATAACTTCTAAACCATCTGGGCGATGGCAAACACACTTCATACGCATATAGCGATACTCAGGAACTTCTAAACCATCTGGGCGATGGCAAACTATCACGCAACCTTGTGTCGGAGTTTGCTACACTTCTAAACCATCTGGGCGATGGCAAACTGAGGTGGCAATATGACAGCAATGGCAAACATCTTCTAAACCATCTGGGCGATGGCAAACGATAATCCGCGCTGCGGTGTGTTTGCGGGGATCTTCTAAACCATCTGGGCGATGGCAAACGAATGGATTGTTGCAAGTGAATTTGAGCGCGTCTTCTAAACCATCTGGGCGATGGCAAACCTAACGTGGCAGATTCGAGCTATACGGACGCACTTCTAAACCATCTGGGCGATGGCAAACACAAAATGAAGCGAATGAAAGCCCTAATTGGACTTCTAAACCATCTGGGCGATGGCAAACGCACTGCTGGGAATGCACCGTGATTGCCAATACTTCTAAACCATCTGGGCGATGGCAAACACCCTAGACTGTTCTCCGAGTTTATTCAAGTACTTCTAAACCATCTGGGCGATGGCAAACATTCATATAGATTTGGGGCGCAGGGATATTAACTTCTAAACCATCTGGGCGATGGCAAACTTGTCAGGTCTCGTAATGTCAAAAGTGTTATCCTTCTAAACCATCTGGGCGATGGCAAACCTGACCAATGTACAGTGGATCTGTGTTACGGACTTCTAAACCATCTGGGCGATGGCAAACTAAACAAGGTGCAGGAAATCACGCTCAATTTACTTCTAAACCATCTGGGCGATGGCAAACTTTTCGGCAGCTGCTGCGCGTGCGCTAGATGCCTTCTAAACCATCTGGGCGATGGCAAACGCCGCATGCGGGGAGTTTGTATAAGGCTGCTCCTTCTAAACCATCTGGGCGATGGCAAACGGATGACTTTAGCGGCAAACCAGCGCCAACATCTTCTAAACCATCTGGGCGATGGCAAACTCAAACCGCAATGGCATTGCATGGATACGAACCTTCTAAACCATCTGGGCGATGGCAAACTGACTTTATCGCCCTGATGCTTAACAATTGATCTTCTAAACCATCTGGGCGATGGCAAACTCGATGTTGTTAATGATGCCTTAAATCAAAAACTTCTAAACCATCTGGGCGATGGCAAACAATTGGATCAGACAAGGGCAAAATTGCCGGTTCTTCTAAACCATCTGGGCGATGGCAAACTATTGGCCATTACCAAAAAAACTAATCCTTTACTTCTAAACCATCTGGGCGATGGCAAACGTAACGCAATGACAATTCGCAAGCAGGAATCACTTCTAAACCATCTGGGCGATGGCAAACAACACAGCAGATGCAAGGGTCTGAGTGAAATTCTTCTAAACCATCTGGGCGATGGCAAACGATTTGCTGTTCTGTTTTTAGCGTACCACCTTCTTCTAAACCATCTGGGCGATGGCAAACATCCTCAGTGGTTGGCTGTAACACAGCCCGGCCTTCTAAACCATCTGGGCGATGGCAAACTGTTAGTATCTCTTGTAACCGGTGTCAGTGATCTTCTAAACCATCTGGGCGATGGCAAACTTGATTCAAAATTGAAGCATCACCTCGATACCCTTCTAAACCATCTGGGCGATGGCAAACGCTGTGAATGGGCGTTATTTCACGGTTAAACACTTCTAAACCATCTGGGCGATGGCAAACAATGCAACCAACGCAATTTGCATGTTTTCTATCTTCTAAACCATCTGGGCGATGGCAAACGACAACATCAACCAGATTGAAGACAATCAGGACTTCTAAACCATCTGGGCGATGGCAAACTTTTTGAAATGCCAAGTGCTTAAGCATTACAAGCTTCTAAACCATCTGGGCGATGGCAAACATTTCTTTCTTGGCCAACCATCTCTACTGAGTCTTCTAAACCATCTGGGCGATGGCAAACTAGAACTTTTATCATAAAAAGCTCTAGATAATAATGATATAGGTTTTTAAAGAGTGAAAATAGATCAAAAAAACAAAAATCAATAAACTTTTGAAATCATTTGATTTTATTGCATAGCTCAGAAATGAAGTTAAACATATAGTCTAAGACATCCTGATCTTGGCAGGATTCAATCAGTTGCATTCTAAACTCTTTTTGATTATGTCCATTTTTGGCAGAAATAAACGCTTGTGGCATAACAAAAGCATCTTTTACTAAATCTGCAATATCGAAAACTAAACCACCACGACGTGTCTTACCGTGCAAAATAGGTAAGGCAAAACTTATTCCCATACCATTTAGTGTGACAGAAGCATAACCATAAGCAATGTAATTACCATGATCTAGATAACTATTGGCAATATCACGTAAGGACTCATGCGACCCTTTTCCTTCCTCACGGCTAAATTCAAAATTTAAACCCGATGCAAGTTGTTTATAGAGACTTTTTGCCCAACGGCCTTCGGCTGCTAATAATTCTGTTTGATTATTTGCCAAATCAATATCTTGTAGAAAACGTGTCATAGCAATGGGGTCAAGCGATATACCGTGTTGTATTAAGTTGATATTCTTTTTCCATGCTTTTTCAGTAATAGACACACGTTCGCTTAGTAAAACTTTAGCCATCAGTAAGCGAGCATCATCTTCAAGCCAAGCTCTCATCCAAGTTTGCATATATTCGGTTGGGCGATATTCACTTTGTGGTGCGAGGAAAGTGAGATCAAGTGATGAAAAGAGAGGAGAACCACCTGAACCACAAAATCCAACCATGACATTAGATTCTGCCAAACGACGGGCGGCAGCATCGGTTAAGGAGCTGCCTTTACCGAGTAATAAGAACGCCGTATTTTTTTCAGGAATATTATAAAAATGTTCCATCGGTTGAAGGTTATCCGTCAGATACACAATCCGATCATCTTTGAGCATGACCCGTACTCGTTCAAGGTAGAATACACAGGCTCGTTTAGATAACATCAGGGCACGACTGCGTTGCTGACGGAAATCACTCATTTTTATACCTCAAACACAGGTAATGCGAAAGCGTGTTGTTTTCGTGCTAGGCCATACCCATCAGGTAAACCACTTTTTAACACGTTAACATCCTTGTAAGTTTCAGGAAGTCCAAAATTTTCTTCCTCAAAATTAATATCAAAAATCTCAATAGGAACCGTAAAACTTTGTCCAGTACTTTGACTAATGACCTTAAAGTAAGGAAGTTTCTTGGCTTTATTAAGACGTTTGGTATGTAAACTTTCTCGTTCAGGATAATCTTTTAAAAAATTGGGTTCAGCTTTTAAGGTCGGTAATCGAAAACGAAAATAACAGCGCCAACCCGTCACCTTTGCTATAGGCACAGCAACAGGATGATTGAGTACAGCATAGTCTCTAATTTTCCAATGACCTTTAATGCTCTCAACCAATTGATCTAAATCATCTTGTTCCGATGCAAAAATACGTAAAACATCATAATTTGGTGTTATGGGGTGATTGTATTTCGCTTCTTTGGCCAGCATTTTTCGTTGCTGGCGTGGTGAAATTTCTAAAGCCAAGGCGAATTTTTCTGGCATTTTTCGAAAAGCGCCATGCACAATACTGTAAATTTGATTGCGCAGATGGGCGAGGGTAAGCTCGCCATCATCCGCACTGTCCAAAATCCGAATATCAAGATAATAGTTGGGTTGCATATTACTCTCCCTCAGAGTAAACGCCGCCACGAACTAAGCAGGCTATTAAGAACATACCTTTATCGCTATTTGGGTCTAAACTGCGAATTTCTTTTAAAATATCAAAAGCAGAATCTTTTTTCTTTTTGTCTACACGGAAAAAGTCCTGTGCGTCTAGGCTTGCGCCATTTGGCTCTACAGGAATTGGTTTACTATCATTCTCTAAAAACTTGTCATACCAAGTATCAATGGTGCGTAAGGCATTGCCAATTTTTTGGTCACGAATCGCTGCTTGTCCTAAAAACTGATTGTCTTTGGCCTGACGTTCAGGGCGGATAGGATTGAGTTGATACAGTGAGCGCGAAAAACCTTTTGGTTTTTCTTCAAGATAGTTTTGTGATGGAAAGACTTCAACACCGCCCATGCCAAAATCTACAATCGCTTCAATATGTAATCCTGAATTGACATCACCTTGCATGCCTTTGACTAAGATATTGGCAATTTTATTTTCACTTTCAGAAACATCATCAAATGATTTTAGGCTGTAATCCAAAGCATTAAATTCAGCAATTAATTTATAGCTTTTAGTTGTCTGATTTTGATCATGTTCAATGATTTCGCTGACTTTAATCAAAATATGTTCTGCAACGCTGCGATTACGCCATAACCAACGCCCATTCACAATGTTGCGGACATAACGACGAGCAACTTCTTCAATCCCTTCGCTATTTTTCGCCTTTTCAATAAAATCCTTGAAACTTGCGCGAAAGTCTTTTTCCTCTTGTTTGTCTGTACCTGCTTTGGATGCTGAAGCAAATAAAATATGATCTAAGTCGATGAAACGTAAACTCCATTTGACTAGAAGCTTAGCATCAGGCAAAAGTTTAGCCGATTCTGTCATTTGAATATTGGAAACTTCACGAGCGACAGTGTTACCCGAAGCAGCACCTTTATCTTTATTGCCTGCCACGTTTTGAGTACCACGAATACCATGATACATCACATGTAGTGCCTCTTCTTTGCCATCAGCATGCAAATGGTAGAAAGCAGCATCACTGATTAATGTTCCGCGTTGTAAAGAAAGGCTGCCTGGTAATTTTTTGAAATTTTCAGATGTAGACATGATGTTTATTCCTTATAAATGTCAATTAGTTGTTGATCTGCTGATTTTGTTGCAATAAAAAAACGTTGTCTTGAATCCAGTGATACGACCATTGGATTTGGGTAGTGTCTAAATGTGACGTGTTAACCACCTATCTTTCATGTCTTGATTGTATTTTAATAAAAATAGATGCAAGACAGCTTCATGATTTTCTTTCTTCTTGGAAAAGCTTAAAGTTTTCCGTGTAA
>NZ_VOYC01000012.1:0-125391 GCF_013420425.1 Acinetobacter sp. YH01007
AAAATCATTTGAATGATTTCTTCTTGGTCTACGTGCCATAAAATACTCCATATATTGATGTTTATAACATCATTTGAGGAGCAGAATATCACTTATAGGAGTTGTTCAAATTTACGGATCCATCTCTGAGTTTGAATAATAGCTTGCCATGATCTGAAAAGATGATGGCTTTTTTTACTTTGATTGTGATGAAGTTTTTCCAAAGTACGGCTTTTAGCTAGAAATAAGACCATGCAAAGCATAATGTTACAACATGCACTACTTTCTAAATGAATCCATAGAAAACAATCAAATTTCGATGCTTTTTATAACGATGAATTACACGAAAAACTCAGTAAAATTCAGCCAAATGACACAATAATTTTCACTTTTAACTTCGCAAATCATACATTTTCAACAGCTAAGCTCTTTGAGCTATGCGATATCATTTTTGAAACTGTCGGTTTAGATTTTATGGGCGATATTTTTTATGGCTGTGTGCTCACTAACACACCAGATCAATTGAATATTATCCATTTAAAAGCTTAAACCGCTCGATGTTCGACTCGTTAGAGAGCGAGCAACAATGACATGCAGGTTCACTAATTTGACTAAGATGGCGTAAAATAAGCTAGTCACATACTTACACTTAAATTACGCTTCAAATTAAAGGACTTCAACTGCATGAACATGACAGAAATCATGGCTGATCTATCTTCACACACTCCAATGATGCATTAGTATTACAACATTGTTTTTATTATATTTTTTAAATAGAATATTAATTTAGCATACCATATGGTACACATATTAAAAGTTATACTTTTTCGAGATGCAAAAATGATCCTTTAACGTGATCACTAGGCTATACATATGCTAAAGCCGTATCTCGATCACTTGTATTTGTTAAAACCTAATTAAGCTTTGAAGTAATAATTATTTCTACAGTACCTTTAATTTAAAAAATATTTTGCCAACTTTTAAAATGATGAACATTATCACACAATTGCTTCAACCCTTGCCCATAACCACCAACTTGTACTCCATGAAAGCGTGTTCCTTTCACAGTAGATGATTTCACAACTTCTTCAATATGAGAGGATGCTGACCATTCTCCATCACTCACGATCATCACATCGGCTTTTTTCCATTGTTCTTGCTCAAGTCGCTTCACAGCATATTCAATGGTTTCAATATCGTTACCACCACCGAAAGAATAGCCTAAAAACTCTAATAATTTTTCAATACCATCTTGAGTAAACTTTAAATCATGTTCGAGTCTTTGCCCCTGCCCACCAAAGGCATATAAATAACAGGGTCTTTTTTCTGCATGAGCAATTTTAGCAGCCTGTAAAGTCAATGCTTTTGCGATAAGCTCTGGCGTTCCACTCATAGAGCCTGAAGTATCGATAACCACTAGAATAGGTCCACGATCAAACCGAGGTCTTGGTTTTTGCACTTCCACTTGTTCACTGATATCCGCCCAAGTTTTGTCAATCTCGATACCTTGAACTCGATAGCTTAACAATGCTTGTTCATATCTTTTGGCATGCCATAACATTTTCAGTTTTGGATGACCTAAAAATAAGGCTTCCTGAGGTAACATACGATTAATGCTACCACTACGCTCAATGCCAGACATTTCTTCAGGAATATAATCAACGATTTTTTCTTGAATCTCTTCTACAGCACGAGAAATGCTTTCAAAAAAACTTTCTAGCTCATCTTCATTATCTAAACTTTCTTGCAGTCGTCCTAAAGCGTTTACAATCTCTTTAAATTCAGAGATACGCTGTAAAAGTTCTTGGAGTCTTTCAATATGTTTCCAATTTTGATGTTTAAGAATACCTTTAGTGATATCTACGTCACGACCAAGCATTTGGCTTAAATCACCAAATACACTGTTTAGCTGCTTCCATGCCTCTATTCGTTCATTCCATTGTTGATGAATAACAAAATCGCCTGAGTAATCAAAATCAAAGTTTTGCTCTAATGTTGATGGATCAAAAAGCTCATTGCTTTGTTTTGCATTCGCTATTTTATCCTGCAACCATTGTTGCAGTTTTTCTTGATATTCTGATTGAATGACTTGCCATTGCAAGATGACATGTTTTAAAAATTCAATCGTTAACTCGTGCTGTTCTTTTAAAAAAGGTGCGATGCCTGACTGCTCAATTTGCTGTTGAACAACATCAGCAATATGCTGTGGTAACCACTCAGGATTTGGAGGAATTTCCCCCATCATGAAGTATTTATACCATCGCTGCATAGTTTCGCTACGCTTTTCAAGCGTGCCCACAGTTGAACAAATCACTTCTTCTAAAAGCTCAGAAGGACAATCATCCAAAAAGGCATATTGATCTTCTAAATAATCAGCAGCAACAGTATTTATCATAGATTAACCCTGATGGTCTTGATACGTCGCTTTTAAAACCAACATACGATTTTCAATGTCTTGCACCTGAGCAAGGCTACCTTTTAAGGTATCTAAAGCAGGATCAATAAATTCATGATCAATCCATAAATGTCCTTCGCCTTGACTTTCGAGTTCCTTTAGATTTTTTGTGAGTTGAAGTTTGACTAGACTAATACGCTCCAAATGTTTATCAACTTCACTGATTTTTTGGTTAAACCATTCTGAACTTTTTCCATTCAAATCCTCTTTCTTTTGATCTGCCTGATTAAAATATTGCATTGCAATATATGTATCAAATCTTTCAGGATACTGGCTATTTTTTGTAATATATGCATGGACTATTGCATTAAAGATTTCGTCATCACTCGGTTTCAGATTTTTATTCATTGCATTAATAAAATCTTGAAGCTGTTGTAAGACATGCTCTATATGATTATCTGTTTTATAATATGCAGCCAATTTTTTTGCTAAGCTTTCTGTTTTACCACTAAATTTCATCCAAACAGTATCATCTAAACTAGAATTATTAACTACTGATGAAATAAAACTAGTTTTTCCTACTGAATCCCAAAAACTTTTGACCATATTAATATTCCAGATCTTTTAATTAACCAATTAAATTCAATAAATTTACTAATTTTCTATTACTGAAAACTTCCGATAACATCATTACCTTTTACTATCTGAGCTTCCAATTTACTTTTCTTAACTAGAATCCCATCAAATGGAGCTTTGATTAATCGAGTATGAAAACCTGTAGTTTGTAATCCTATTCGTACTTCACATATAGGTTTGTCTTTTGAACAAAACTCATTTTCTTTCACTAGCCAACGATTTATCACACCTTTTAGGATACTTTCAGGAATACAGATATCTGTAGATTTGTTCTGATACATTGCTGTTTTAGTATCAGGAATATTTGAAATTTCTTTCTCTAATACATCAACAACCGTAAGTAAATTTTGTAGGTTTACAACTGATTTACCACAATATTGTTCATACATGCCTGCGACCAATTCAATCTGTTCAGGCTTTTCCCAAATACAATGTTGAACCAACCAACAATCCCAAATTGTGACCTGACTTTGCCCATTGGTATATGCTGAGACTTGTAACATTCCAACAATTTTACGCCAACGACGATCTGATACCTGAATCTGATTTTCAGCACACCATTTTCGTAGTTCTATTAAAAACTGTAATGCTTCAGCAGATAACTCCGCCTTTTTAGCATGCTGTTGAATATATTTGAGTTCGTCATACGACAGTTGCTCAACAGATAATGCTTCCTCACTCGCTTTCATCGTCAATAACTGCTTAAACCCCGACTTACTGACAGGTTCAACATATTGTCGAAATAGGAAACGGTCATATAGGGCACTGAGATTACCATCTTCAGGTAATTCATTACTTGCACCAATAACTGAAATCAAAGGTACCTTTTGTCTGAGCACACCATTATCAAACTCACGTTCATTTAACAACGTTAACAATGCATTCAAAATGGCACTATTGGCTTTAAAAATTTCGTCTAAAAATGCGATGGATGCTTGAGGTAAATAGCCTTGAGTTAGACGTATATATTGGTCTTTTTCTAAAGCTTGAATCGACAGAGGACCAAACAGTTCTTCAGGTACAGAAAATTTAGTCAAGAGCCGTTCAAAATAGGGAGTTTCTTGAAAAACGAGATGTAATCTACGTGAAACTAAACTTTTCCCTGTACCAGGTGGGCCGATTAATAAAATATGCTCACCTGCCAAAGCAGCAAGTAAAGTCAACTTAATCGTCTGTTCTCGTTCAACTAAACCCTGTGTTAGTTGACTTTGAATGCGCTTAATTTTTTTAAATAATTCAGATGTATTCATTCAATATAGTGTCCAACATACAGTAAAAACAGGAAGAGCATATAACGGCTCTCCCTAGTCAAATTAGGCAATCTTTTTTGTTAAAGCTTCATCAGTAATTAGCGCTTTTAATGCTTCATATTCCTGCACAGCTTTTTGCTTTTCTGCGAAGTCTTGCTTTATTTGTTCAAGTTCTTTTTCTAAGCCTTGCGTCATTTTGTGAGCAAGTTGATTTTGTGTATCAATCAAATTGAGCTCAATTTGTTTTGTTGATGCTTTAAATTGTTCATTCAATAATTTAAAAACTTCCTGCAAAGATTGATGTAAGGCTTGCTTCAATTTCTGCATATCCTTACTGGATCTGATTTGACCGCTAAAGTTTTGGCTAATTTTTCGCGTCGGATCGCCAATTTCTAGCTTTAACTCAGGTAAATCTAACTGGCGGATGACTGCATCCAACACATTTTTAAATTGGTTTGCATCAAAATCTGCTTGAGCTGTATTTAATTCATTGACCAAAGCTCGGCGTAAATTTAGCTTTAATTGGCTAGGACGAATTAAATCATTGAAGTGATATTGGATATCAACCTTACAATTTCTAGCATACTGTGCAATTTGCTCTACCGCATCTGATGCAAATAAATATTCATAATTTGTTGTGTATGCACGATAGCGAGTTTCTGAACTACCCCAACTAAATGGGTTATACCATTTTGATGTACTGACTTCATAAGCCTCTTCATGTGTTTCAGAACCAGTACGTGTGGTGAGTTGAGTATATTGCTGAATTGATTTTTGCAATTCCTGAGCAATGCTATTACTCGCTTTTTGAATTGCTGTTAGTTCAGTACTAATATGTTGCTCAAGCTTAGATGAAATCGCTCGTATACGTTGTTCTAACTGCTTCTCTGATTCAGTCAGTTGGGAAATATCTTGAGTATTTAAACGGATGATACGACCTTCAACAGTTTCTCTTAGATCAGTTAAGGTTTCATCAAGCTTTTCTTGCGCTTTAGGTAACAAACTTTGTTTCTTCGACTCCAAAATCTGATTTTTTTCAATACGTGCTATTTGGTACTTTTCTTTCAAAGCATCAAAGTTAGCAATACGTTGCCAATCCTGCTGTGTAAGTTGATATCCGTCCCAATCATTATCTGCTGTTGCTTTCAGTTCCTGATAAACATGTTTCATTGAAGCATCCCATGTTGATGGATCCCATGTTGCAAATCCATGAGCAAAAGTACTCGAAACAATTGGACTCACTAGGTTCTCTAGCAAATTTGCTAAATGTTCATGACCTGCTTTTCGTTTCTTCTCGGCTAACTCACCTAACTCTTTTACTGCGCGTTTATTTAAACGTCGTTGTAAATTACTTTCACAATCCGCTAAGCTCTCTTGATTGAAACCATCATCTAGAATCGCTGAATCATATTGTCCTGCAATCAAGAAAAGGCGTTCCACACCACCTTGCGGTAATTGTTCAGTCAATAAATCAATATCTGACTGATCTAAGAACTGACTTGCTCGTGATAAAAAGAATACGACATCACAACGTGCCATTTCTTCTTTGGTCTTTTGTGTTCGACTAATAACAGGATCATTCATTCCTGGGGTATCAATAACATCAAAACCCTTCAATTCTTCATTAGGCAGATATAGACGAGTCATTTTTACTAATGCTGTGTATTGACCATCATTGCCTGCATACTGATTTAATATATGCATTAACTCATCAAGTGAAGCTGCGTCAATACGTTGATGTTGTTGCTCTAAAGCAACACTCACATCAAGCCCTACTTTATCAACCATTTCAACCAGTTCTTTGGCTACTTTGACAGACTCAGATTCATAAGTTTCTTGAGACAGCTTTTCTAAATCAGCCCACTCTTCTTTCGAATAATATTCGATTTCTAAAGCAGGTGTAGCACCATAGCTAATACGGGTGAGATTGGCTGTTTTAGGTGTAGCAGCCGTTGGTAAAACAGGCTTACCATCAAACAACAACGCATTTAAAAAACTGCTTTTTCCAGCCTTCACTTGCCCCATAATCGCGATATTTAAAGTTTGTTGCTCTTGTTCAAAGCGTTGAATATCTTGTTGTAAAGTTTCTTTTAAACGAAAAACATTTGAAATTTCGTTGTTATCGAATCTTTTCCCCCAAACCTGTAAGTTCTGACACAAGTTAGAAAGTTGTTCTAAATGCTGTTGAATTGACATACCCTGCTCTTTTTTAATATCAAGTGTTTATAAGCAGAGTGTAGCTGATTTTTATTGAAAAATGACCTAGAAAAAAGTGACTAGGTCATAGATTGACGTACTATTTTAACCACCAAATAGATGATTTTTGGGTAAATCAGATAATTGAGATTCAAGGGTACTTATATGCAGTGGATCAAATTTAAAGTTAGGTAAATATTTGAATCCACTTTCTAACTCTTTATTTACTATTATAAATTCACAAGGATTTGTTTCATGATCCTGATCATAATAATCTTTAAGCCCTAAAATACTATCAATAAACTTACATTTATCAAATGTTCTACCATTAGAATAACATGCCATAAATAAATTAGAATTTTCAAATGTACAGCTTCTCATTAGTCGAATAAAATCACCTGATCTATAACTTTCTCTATTTTCAATTAAAATACCACTACCATTGAAGCTAACTTCATTTATTTTTTTTAAGGATGTTGAGTTTTGATAAAGGCTAGATAAACAATTTTTGAAGTGAACTTCTTCTAAAGAATCCTGATACAAGTCAGATGTATATATTCCACCCGAAACCAATGCTTTACAATTAAAAATATCGGTATTTCTGACCTTAAAATTAATATTATTAAAGAATAATGCTCCACCTACTAATTTTTCATTACCACACTTATCAAAAGTACACTTTTCAACAAGTAATTTCTTCTTATTTTCACGTCCAGTTCTTAAAAAGAATAAAGAATTGTTATTATCTATTACAGATATAGTTTGAGCATCTTCTGTTTCAAAATAACTATTCTTTATTTCACAATATGAATTTTCATCTTCAAATTCATTAATTTTCAAGACTGTTAATTTTCTTTCAGAGTCATAATGCCCAATAATTTTACATTCATTAATTTTTAAATGATCCACTTTATAAAAATTAAATAGTGGATTTTCAAAATTTGACTTGATGAATTCTACTTTAACACCTTCATTAAAGTTTAAGACTGAATCATTTTCAAAATATAAGTTTGCATTGCCAATCTCACAATTGAAATTAATATCAAGGTTCTCTCTTACAATCCAAAAACCTTGTGAGATGCCTTTCTTTAGCTTATCTATTGTCAGCTCTTGGAGCAGATATTCTTTCCATAAATTGGCATGCTTTAAGCTAAATGTAGACTGAATCTCATAGCTATGCTGTATTCCTAATACTTGGCAAACCACATACAGAATTTGAGTCAAATCATTTTCTTTTAATTGAAATAAACTGATCCATTCATTAAGCAAAATATTTTTCTGATCATTGAGTGGTGTATCTAGTCTCAAAAAAATAAAAGCATCTATAAAAAATGAGTTTACCAAATCTTTTGCAGAGCACAGTTTTATGAATTCTTTAATTTGATCTTTAGAAATATTTTGTGCCAGATTAAAAATTTTACCCTGTTGATGTTGTGTCTTACAGGCATGTAAATACAGTTGAAATAAGCGTGTTCTAGGTTCTGTTAGATCATCCAATAATACAAAAGAACTAATCATGGTGAGATAAAGTTCTTTTTCTTGTTCATTAAGTTGTTCTGCAATGAAATGATCATTCAAAGGCTGCAAATCTAATTTGGCTAAATCTAACTGTTGCAAATACGTATTCAAATTCATTTCTATTTCCTTAAGCCATTAAATTGGACCAAATTGGCTGAGTATTTTTTGGTGTTTGACGTAATAATTTCTGAGTATTTGGGATTGGCATATCAATAGAAAGTAGTTCCCATTTTGAGTGCTTTTGAGTGAGGTGCGTAGCCTGTTCTACTAAAATTTCTTTCAGTACAGGTACTAAATCTACATGTCTAACTTCAATTAATTCAATTTCATCAGGCTCTGGCAAAGGTATACCAACTTTTTTTCCAATACAGTTTAATTGGTCAAAAAATTGCTTTTGCAGAATTGTTAAAGTTTCTTTTGAGCATGAGACTTGTCTGAATTTTTCCTGAATCATAAATTTGAGTGAATCAACATCATTAAGTATTTCAGGAATATCTGAAAGCGTTGCGATACGATTAATTCGGTTAATTTGCATCTGTGCTAGACGAAGTTGTTCATCTAAATAACGATCGTATTGCAAAAACAGCTTTTTAAAATGTTGTGCAAATAATATAGGACGTTTTACTTCATTCCATTCATCTAAAAGATTTTCAACCTGATCTAGAGGATATTCTTTTCTTTTACGGGCAGAACTGAATATGACATCAAGAACCTCAATACCTCTTTTCTGCGTCAGTTCTAAAATTAGTTTTTTGATTGATGCTAAATCTTCTTTTGGTTTTAAATCTGCTCTACTAAGAATAATCAGTTTAGGGATCGATGGATTAAGTTCACTCAGAAAATTTAGGTCTTCATCACTGATGGTGCCATTGGTGGCCGAAACCACCCATATTATAAAATGTGCAGTATTGAGCTGACTAAAAGCTACTTTTGCATCAGTCCTTTCTGAACTAAATTGCTCATCTGTATTAGTGTATCCAGGTGTATCCAATAACGCTAAATTATTCCACTTAAATGAAATATCTTGGATAACTACAGATTTCAAAAGTCCTGATACTTCACTTCCAAACTGTTCATATTCCTCATGTGTAAACGAAAGAAAATCTTCTTCGCTTAAATTAATTTCTCTATTAAAAATATTGATCGCAGTGCTTTTTTCTTGGTCACCTGACATCAAATAAGTAGGTACAGATGTTGTCGGATCAACTTGTACGACTAATTTTTTACGTCCTAGCAAGGTATTCAGAAAACTAGACTTCCCTGCACTAAAAGCCCCTCCTACGCCTATTACATTCTTTTGTGCTAAATATGGAAAAACACAAAATGCTTCAAAACGATCTAGCTCCAATTGAAACATTTTTAAAATTTCAGGAAAGTTAGGTGGACAACCGTCTAAAGCTAATTGAACTAAATTCTGTTCAATTAAGCTTTTTAATTCCCATACCAATTTCACATATTCAGAATCATTTGCCTTTGTATAAGATGCTTGAGCAAGTAATTGATATCTTCCATTCAGGTCAAAATTGTAAACTTTCTCTGTCATAATTACTGCTCAATATAAGTTTTCAATGCAGTGACTAAATTCACCATCGGCCCTTTTAAATTATCCTGAGGCACATACAATACTTCTTTACCATTAATACTGAGCTTAGAGTCACTTTTATCAAAACGAATACTTCGAATGTCACTTAAGCGAATCACAAAGCGTTTTGACAGTATATCTTTGCAATAAAGCTCTGAATAAGTCAGATACAGCCCATTCTCTGCATTTTTAAATAATGTTGTCGTGTCAACAAGTACGAGAGGATCATCATTATATTTCCCATACTCACCATCGCCTTCATAAGCATAAGACTTAATGGCTTTTTCAGTTTTTTTACGGATACTGTAGACATCATCAATGACATAAATACCAGCACTCGGCCGACTAATCTCATCCTGAGCATCTTCTAAAATCTGCTCCAAACTACGACGCTCGGTTTTTTTTACTTGCTGTTTAAGTTGCTCTGCTTTAGCCATCAAGTCTTGGGCTTTTAGCATTTCCCTTTCATGTTCAAGCTTAGCTTGTTGTAGACGTTTCTCTTCTTCTATTTTTAACGCTTCACGTTCCAGTTCAGCCTTATATGCAATTAACTTATCTTGCCTGTCTTGCTCAATTTTGGCTTGTACAGCTAAATATTTTTGCCATTGCACTTCAAGATCGATATTTGCATAAACTGCTAATTGATAAATTTTTTCAAATAACTTTCTTTGAAATCGCTCTATCTCTATTTCTCCCTCCTTATTGGCAAGATGTTTCTTCATCGCATCGAAATACTGATTAAAGTTTTCGATAATACGAGATTCTTGACTTTTTGAGCTCCATTGCGCTAGATAATCATCTAATAAATGACGATCAAATTTTTCTGGTTGTCTGGCAGAAAGTACTAATACATCAACTGCCTCAATCTGATGCTGAGCTAAAGTATATTTAGTGAGTTTTTTAATTTCTGTTAAGTCATCAGGTGATTTCTTATCAGCCCGACTCATCACAATTAATTTAGGAATATCTGAGCGAATTGTTTTTAAAAAATCGATATCACTTTGAGAAATAACCCCTTGATCGACTGAGACCAACCAAATTAAACACTGTGCATCATTAAGCTGAACTTTAGCGATATGTGCATCACACAGGCCTTGCTCAATATCTTCATGATTACTGTAGCCTGGGGTATCTAAAAACGCTAAATTTGGCCATCTCTGCTCAGGTTGAGTTAACAAAATTAAATCAATATTTACTGCTAATTCATGTAACTCTTGTTCAGCATGGTGCGTTAAGTTTTTGAATTGTTCCAGACTCAAATCTAATTGCTGCGAATTTTTAAGCACAGCCTCAATTTTTTGTTGCTCACCATGTATCAAATAAGTTGGAATAGATGTCGTTGGATCAATCGCTACGCTCAAAACTTTTCGACCTAAGATACCATTTAAGAAACTAGATTTTCCTGCACTAAATGCGCCACCAACGCCAACAATAACCTTATCTGCAAGTTCAGGTAACATACAGAACTTATAAAAATTCTCCATTTCATGGATAAAATCTAGACCTATTTGACCATGAGCTAAAACATTCTCTTTTTTCAAAAGCCCTAGGTTATTATTAAAATATTGCTTCAAACCTTCATACATTTGAGTAATTTCTACATGCTTATTCATGTTTATTCCTTAAGATTCTAATTGTTGTTGCATATTTTGAATGATTGTTAAATCACTTTGATATGCTGCATGTAGCACCGCTCTTTCTTCAGTATTTTGCTTAAGTTGTTCTTCTAACATAGAAATTGAGTGTTGAGCTTGGGTGACTTTATTATTGATTTGATCTTCTACCTGGTGATTAACGGTATGAAGCTGTTCTTGCAAAATAGAACCTAAATTGATCTGCACTTGCTCAACCACTTGCGGAATAATTTTTCCTCGAACGTGATCACGTGCAGCTTCTTTCTGCTCTGCTCTTTGTTGGTCACGATTATAGTCAGACATAAATGCTTTAAATATAGATGTAACCACAGGAAGAAGCATTGCTGTTAAAGGGAATCGTTTTAATACAAAAGCTAGAATTCCTGTGATTCCAGTCAATCCAAGATCAAATACGGCACTGCCAGTTTGTTCTTGCTCAAAATGAAAGTTTTGGTTAACGATAAGACTAGGTAAATCTGTTTCAATACGGTGAATATATTTATCAACCAATGGTTTGAAGTAGCGATCCATACCTTCAGTTAAAGCCATTCTTACACTGTAACTTAAATCACTCTCAATATTATTCTGACCTATTAAAGCCGTTGCATATTGATCCGTCTCACCTAAAAGGCGATTTCGAATATGATCAACCACACTATTTAAAACTGAAGGAACTTGCTCTTTCATCTTTTGATATTCAATAGAAAGTTTTTGCTTAAAACTTTCTGTCTCATCAATCAGTTGTTGTTGTTTTTCTTTCAATTCATCTGTATCCAAATCTTCTTGGTTCAAGAGAATAGTTAAATGTGATGCGATATCATCAATAATTCGATTGAATTGCGGTACAACTGTCTCTTTAAATCGCATTTCACTCAAGTTTTCTAATTTTTGAAATGCTTCAATGGCTTCAGCTATATCTTTCTTTTTCGAAGATACAGATACAACATCTAGATAATTTCCTTCAGGTAATAATGATCGTACTTGTTCACTAATTTGCGATTTAATCGCGACTATTTCTTCAGGTGTTTTTTTATCATTTTTAGTAATGATCACAACAACAGGTGCTTTATGCAGTGCTAATTCTTTTAGAAACTTTTTAATACTATCCTTTAACGTTCCTTCTTCACTACTTACGGTAATTACATATGCCAGACTACGCCCTAAATAATGATGGATTGCTTGCATATGAGCATCAGATTTTGAGTCTAAGCCCGGTAAATCTGCTAAACATAAATGAGGAAGAGATTGCAAAAATGCTTGGTTGAGCTGTACTTCAATATGCCCATCAGGCATCAGATCTAAAAACTCTTGGTCTTTTAATTCTTGTGCTGTCAAATTTTTAACAAAGTTATTCGCTTTAAAGCCTTTAATAACTTCATCTTCTGAAAAACTAATTTCAGTCGCTAAATTACTAGCAGGGTCGATTTCGACACAAAGTAGCTTCTTCTGAATCAAGGCATTAATTAACGATGATTTACCAGCACTAAATGCCCCAATCAATGGCACACGAACTTTAAAATTTTCAACATTTGATTTTAGCTGAATAAGTGGCTCAACAGATAAATCATATTTTTGAAATAAAGTTTCAAGTTCTGGAATATGTGTTTGTATATTTTGCTGGGTTTTAAACATCTCTTTTAACTCTCTTAAAATTAATTTTTTAAAGCATTCGCCAATTCTGGCATTTCGTATGATTCAAGTAATGTGGTTAATATTTTTAAGGACTTTTTGATTTCACGATCTTCAGTATTAAAAATATCTTGATAGATTTTTGTGACTTTATGAGTAACTCCTAAAGCTAGTTCCTGAGTTATCGAAGACTGTACTAAACCAACTGTTCGTTTTCGATCTTTAATCAAAATATCAAGTAGACTTGCCTCATCATCTTCATAAACAGCATTTGATGTAATCAATCGTGCTTTTTGGAATAATGGCAATAATTCTTGCTGTGTATGTTTGGGTAAAATATCACTTAACTGATCATCTACAAGCCTTAAAATTAAAGCCTGGGATAAACTCAGTCCCTTAACGGACTGTTCCACTTTTTTCCATCGCCAATTATAAGGCATACAATCACGGCGACATTCCAAAGGAAATAATGTTTCCAATAAATTTAAATCTCTTTGAATAGTTCGCTGAGTCGTCACTATACCTTTACTGAGTAGATGTTTTTCGATCTCAGTTGTACTCACATATTTACTATTTAATAAAAACTGAATAATCATCCATTGACGAGTGATGACCTTTGATGACTCTTGACTCATTCTGATCTCAGAACTTAAATTTATATTTTAAGTATATATTTTTTATTTGATTTTTTAATTCATACTTTGATCGAGTGCGTCATAGTTTGACTAACTCAAGACTAGCAATAAATACGCTTTAGTTAAGGCTTTAGTGTTATCTATTTAAAACCCCACATAAAACTTTTCAATCAACTGCCGTGTCTTGACCAGCAAATTGCTAAACACGTTCTCCCGCTCAAACAGCTTCACTTTATAGTTTGGTAAGTCCTTCAACTCTTCTTTACGTGGTAGGCGTTTGGTGAACTCATAATGCTCCAGAACCTGCTTCATCGCTTCTGGTTTCAGGTTTTCTTCTTTACAAAGATGCTGATAGGCCTGTTCTTTTTCAGCATCCCAGAACTGAGCAAAAGCCGTTTGGACGCTTTGGCCGTTGATCATCTTCGGCATGTTTTCTTCAATGAATTTTTGAATGAGGTCTTGCTTATCGTGCAAGCTAATATCGCTACTGATTAAGTCATAAATTTGCGCTTGGTACTTCTGACGTTTGTCCTCTGAGTCCGTATCAACAACAAGCTGTAGGAGGTTGATGATATAACCAACATTAATGCGATCACTGTGCAGTAAATCCAGTTGAAAATCGACATCATCCAATACCGATACTTTTTCTTTCTTGGTGGTCTTTCTAACGGCACGACATAGGTCAGCATACTTAGAGGCAAAATTCGCAAAGTGCTGTTTATCGAGTTGTGTTTGGTCTTGATCATATTCAATGAAAGTTTGTAGCTGGGCGTTGTAGCGCATCACTTCACGGAAAGCTTTAATAAATTCGAGTTGCTGTTCTTCAGTAACAAGATCATCGACTGATTGGTAATTGGGCGTTAAGGCAAACAATTTGCTCACCGCAGCTTGGTAATCCTGTTCGATTTCCGCATAGCTGGGAACAAGTACAATCTTGGTCGTTTCTTTATTGGAAAATAGTGCCAGTGCTTCATCTGTTGCACGTTTTAGGTTGCGGAAACAGATGATATTGCCAAATGGTTTTTTATCGTTATAGACACGGTTGGTGCGTGAGAATGCTTGAATCAAGCCATGATATTTTAGGTTTTTATCGACATACAAGGTATTTAACGGCTTAGAGTCAAATCCCGTGAGGAACATATTGACCACGATTAGAATATCAATCTGTCTGTTTTTTACACGCTGTGCAATGTCGCGGTAGTACGCATAAAATTGATCGCCAGAATTGTAGTTAGTTTTGAACTGTCGGTTGTAATTGGCAATGTAGCGATCCAGCTTATCCCGACTGGATGAATTAACCTGACTTGGAATATCTGCGGCTTCTTCGTGAATCAAGCCAGTTAAATCATCAGTCGGTACAGCCTCATTTGCCGCATAGGAAAAGATGGTGGCAATGGTCAAAGGCTTAAATATCCGACCTTGTGCTTCATCTTCAATTTGCTTTTCAGCCTGCACCTTTTCAAAGAGGTCGTAATATTGGGTCAGTGTTTCGACCGAACTGACACAGAACATTGCGGTAAATTCACGATTACGGGTTTTGGTATCGTGAATATTGACAATGTAGCGGGCAATCATTTCTAGGCGTTGTGGGTTGTCATACAGTTCTTTAGTATCGATGCCTTCTACATCTTCCTCATAACTGTCATTCGTCGTCATGCCTTTGGCGGTGTATTTGCCCCGATAATCAATCTGGAACTGCAAGACGTTACGATCACGGATAGCATCCACAATCACGTATTTATGCAAACACTCATTAAACAGGTAGTCTGTGGTGAGTTTTAAACCTGCTTTGCTTTGGCTGTTCTTTTCAAAAATAGGCGTACCGGTAAAACCAAACATTTGTGCATTGCTGAAGAATTTTTTGATGTTCTGATGGGTCTCACCAAATTGACTGCGATGACATTCATCAAAAATAAAGACCACTTTTTTATTTTTAAGATAATCAATCGATTCTAAATAACGGTCGGTACTGATAGCTCGATTGAGTTTTTGGATGGTGGTCACAATCAGTTTGTCATGACGTTGATCCAGCTGTTTCACCAAGGTCGATGTGTTATCGGTGCTGTCCACGCTGTCGGCTTTAAAAGCATTAAATTCGCGTGAGGTTTGCGTATCGAGGTCGTTACGATCGACCACAAACAAGACCTTTTCCACATCAGGCATTTGCATGATGATCTGACTGGCTTTAAATGAGGTCAGGGTTTTGCCTGAACCTGTAGTGTGCCAAATATAGCCGTTCTGATCGGAGTTTTGCACATGCTCCACAATTTTCTGTACTGCATAAATCTGATAGGGACGCAGCACCATCAGGCTTTTGGTGGTTTCTAGCAGCACCATGTACTGAGTCAGCATTTGGGTCAGATGCTGCTGATTGAAAAAAACTTCGGCAAAGTCGACAATTTCATTGATGTGTTTGTTATGGACATCTGCCCATGGAAAGGCAAACTCGATGCCTGTGGTACCGTTGGAGTAATAACGAGTATTGGCACCATTACTAATCACAAACAGCTGGATAAAACCGAACAGCCCTTGCCCTGCCCAATAGGCTTCACGAATATAGCGTTGCGTTTGATTAAAAGCTTCGGCGATTTCCATGCCGCGTTTTTTTAGCTCGATCTGTACCAAAGGCAAACCATTGACCAGTAAAGTCACATCAAAACGGCTGGTACGGCCATTATAGTCGCGGTGATCGATGGTGATTTGATTGGTCACCTGATAGATGTTCTTGCTTGGGTCATCTGAAAGGAAAAAGATGTGTTTGCTGGTCCCATCATCAAATTTGACTGGGAACAGATCACGCAGATTCTTGGCTCGCTCAAACACTGTACCTGTGTTTAAAAAACTGATGACCTGTTTCCATTCCGTTTCTGACAGAGGCGCAAGTCCATTGGCGCGTTCAATCTGGGTTTTGAGGTTAGACAGTAGTTGGCTTTCGTTCTTGATGCTCACAGTGGCATAGCCCAATTGCTTGAGCTGGCCGATCAATTCGTTTTCAAGTTGGTATTCGCTTTGTACTGTCATTTCACCCTCTAATTTCTAGATTATTATTCGCTTTATATTCAATATACTGATTTATCTTAAAGTTTTTTCAATCACATCCAACAAACTTGCTTTCTCCAAAATTAAATCTCGAATCGATTCAAAATTATTTTCAGATGCACGCCAATAGATACATAACCAACGTTCAGTACCACCTTTATATTTTTCAATTTTCCAGTTGAGGTAGCGTGAATCACCATTGCATTTCAAAATAGAAAATGCTTGCTCCTCTAATGCTTCTGGTAAATTCAAAATGTAAGTTGTCACATCAAATACTGTTTCACCTTGATGCTCTTTAATAAATAAAGTGGTATTGGTTAAGTTATTCCACGCATCATTATAAAAACGAATCCCTCCCCATGATTCATATTTGTTTCTAGAGATATAACCATCAATGGATTGATTAAGAAGCTGATTGATACTATCGACAACTTCCCGAATGGTATTAGTTTTCAGCTTTTGCAACTCTTGTATTTCTTGATAATGATCAAAAATAAATTGGATACGGTTCATATCTAGATTCTGGGTACGATAATAGCTTTCAAGATGCAGCAAAAACTCACGGGCAAACAAATTCCATTTATTCATGGGATTCGTCATCATTCCATGAACGTCGTGCCATGAGTACCGATCATCGTCTGGACTCTGCTTGGTTTGGTGCAGGTGCTGCGTTAAAGCAGCGTGGACTAGAACAGGCGCTTCGCTTAGTGGTTTAAGTTTCATTTAAGCCAGTGCTATTACAATAATGGTCAAGGGTCATGCAGATGATCCTTCTCCAGAGAACCCCCCCTTTTGCCACATCTCCAGATGTGGCTTTTTTTATGCCGAAAATTTTACAGAATTCAATATTTATAAGGATCAGAGCATGAATGCAAAATCAACACTTACTTGAACATCCATTCTTATCTTAGTTGGACACTTTAATAAACTTATATGTAAATTAAAGTGTCACTTTACTTGGACAAAAATTAAAATTTACTCGACTTTTTTACCTCTTTTCTTACGCATGGACTCACCCTTTAAATTAAAAACATGGGAACGATGGACAATGCGATCTAACAATGCTTCACCTACTGTTTGATCCGCAAAATGGTTTAGCCATATGCTTGTTTCATATTGACTTGTGATAAGAAGTGAGCCATTGTCACTGTGTTTGTCTATCACACTAATAAAATGAGGCATCCATGAGTTACTAATCTGTGATAATCCAAAATCGTCAAGAATTAGTAATTTATTTGAAAGCAATTTCTTTTTTAAGGTGTTGATAGTCCCTAAATGTACCGCAGTATTAAACTCTTCAAATAGCTCAGTAGTATTATAAAAAAGCACTTTAAAGCCTAATTTACATGCATTTGTCCCAAAAGCTGAGGCCAACCAAGTCTTACCAATACCCGTCGCACCTGTAAAAATTAAGTTGTGTTTTGATCTAATCCACTCACAATCAGCAAAACTTTGTAAAATATCGCTTGTCAGTCCTTGTTTGTTAGAACAATCAATTCCTGTCAAGTTGCTTGATGGATATCTTATATTAGACTTGTTAAGTAGAGCCAAAACTTTGCGATTACTAACAGCATTTTGCTCTGCTATTAATAACTCATTTAGAATTTCTAACGAAGTTTTGTTACTATTGATCATTTCATCATAATGATCAACAAAGCAATCTAAACAACCATTTAGCTTTAATTCTTGCATTTTTTGTGCAACAACACTCTTTGTGGTCATCTAGCATCACCTCCGAAATAATTAGCACCGCGGAGGTTTGCATGGGTAGGACGATTGATCGTTTGCGTGGTGTTTAAAGGTTGGATATATTTTCGATTTTTTAGCACATACAATAAGTCTGTAACTGCTAATAGATTGTATTTTAATGCATATTCACAAGCTTGATTGAGTACAGAATCAAGCTTATTTTCTAAAATATAATCTCTCAGTTTATTCAAGGATTTAATATTTCGAGCGAGATGTTTGGACTTATTTAAAACTTGTTCAACAAACTCATAAACATAATTTCCAATAGATTTTGCCCATTGCTTAATGCTCGCTGGGCTTAAAGTATTATAAAGTCTGTGGTTAGCTGGCATATGCTCTTCTAGAATACTTGCTTCACCATAGCCCATCAGTAAATCGTGTGAAGCAATTATTTCATTTTCATAAAAAAATTGTACTTCACGGCTTGTAATGCCAATATCCAACTTCTTACCAATTAGAGTATAGGGAACAGAATAAATATTCCCATCAACTGTAAATTGATAAAATTCAGAGACCGTTTGTTGAAATATCCATTTTGAAAATGGGTATGGGTGCGCAGGCAGTGATAATAATTCATTTTTCTCAAAACGATTAAAACGATCCCAACGACTTTCAGGAAAACGTTTCGTAATGGCTCGATTGATTTTATCAACTTCAACATCAAGAGCTTTTTGTAATTCATCAAGTGAGAAAAATTTTCTATTTCTTAATTTGACCAAAACTGATCGTTGAATAATTTGAACGGAAACCTCTGCAAGCCCTTTATCTTGAGGTGTTCGTGGGCGAGTATTCAATATTGCAAAATTATGATAATCAGCAAATTGTTCAAATGTTTTATTAAATACTGTACCATTTCGACCAGTTTTTATAACAGCAGCCTTTAAGTTATCCGTAATAACTTCTCTTGGAACACCTCCGATACGTTCAAAAGTGGCTGTAAAGCATTTTAACCAATCGTGTGTTTGCTGGGTTTCAGATGCAATAGCAGTGATTAAACTTGAAGCGCCTAGTACTCCAGCAAAAATTTGAACATGACGTACTTTGTCTGATTTAAGATCATGTAGTGGCATGGTTTTACCGCAAAAATCAACTAGCAATGTCTGCCCAGCAGTAAAATTTTGGCGCATAGAGGGGTGTAGCTTTTTCAACCAGTGCTTATACAATTCGGCAAAGCGAGAATAGGAAACACAGTCAGGGTGTGTCTCTTTAAATTCAAGCCACAATTGCTTGAGCGTCATATCTCTGATCTTCATTTGATCATTGATATATGTAAAATCTGGTACGGGTTTACACTTCTCAACATTCTTAACGACACCAGTTTGTAAGATGTCTATAAATTCTTGATTAGAGGCATTTAATACATCAGCAACGGGCATTTGGATTTCATTTAATTTTTTTGCAATAACGCCAACAGTTGTTGGTGATACATTCACTCTTTTTGCAATTTGGCGATGCGTATTACCTTGCGCCAAAAACTCACAAATTTTTCGTTGTACTACAACAGGTATTTTCATTTTGATAGTCTCAATAATAAAAAAAGAGACAGAAAGCACCCTAAACATTGATAAAAGCATCAATGTCTTTTAGAATAAATTTGTCTTGTACATGCAAGTTAAAGACAAATCTATAAAGACTCATGTTGCCGCATGGGTCTTTATACTTTCTGCAGTTTAAATAAAAAATTAATGTAAATTAATCCATATCTTTTTGCTCCTTAATTCCTAGCTTCACAGCTATTTTATGGCTTTCGCCACGTTTTGGAATCTTGTTGTTTCTAAAAATTCTATATACTAAATCAGGAGAAAATTTATTATCTCTAGCCCATTTAGCAATCGATTTTCCAGTAGAAGAAAAATCTTCTTTTACCTGTTCAATAGACTTGATCATATTTGAATAAACTTGACTAAATTTGAGCTAAATTTAGAATAAAAAAACAGCTCTTGTCAAGCTGAAATTATATTTAAGTTGTTGATATAACTAAATATATGTTTTTGTTATTTGGTGTTTATTTTTATTTAAAAACAAAATCTAACAAAATTTTCAATTGTCTTTAATTGAATTTCATACTTCTTAAAATCTATTAATATTTTATTTTTATATTCTTCTAATTTCTCACTAATTTCAGAATGTTGTAAAATTAATTTATTAATAAAATCCAATTCTATCTCTATATTTTTTAAATTTTCTTTTATATCAATAATATTTTCTTCAAAAACATGATTCAATCTATCTTCTTTATGTTTTTTTTGCATACTAATTAAATTTTCAGAGGCACTATATAAATATATTCTTTTATTTATTTTAGATGGTTTGGCGACTAAAAAACCTTTTTGTACAAATATTTTTAAATATCTATACATCTGTCCCTTAACTTTGTTTGTGTTATCTAAAAATTCTGATTCCATGTGCTGCCAAAAACGATTAGCTTTCCAATCAATAATTTCATGTTCTTCAAAAATGTCAAAAAAGCGATCAAGTAGAGGTAAATTTTTTGCCATGTTTCATAGACCTACATAAAAAGAGGATTATAGTCCGTGGATGTATAGTCCTCAATTGCTGATATTTCTGTTTTTTAAACAGTTGATCTCAAATGTCAGAATTATCAATCAAAATTGGTCAATTAATCTGCAATAAAAGAAAAGAGAAAAATATTACGCAAGAATCTCTATCACTACAGTGCGGAATAGATCGCAGCTATATGGGGAGAATTGAACGTGGTGAAGTAAATATTACTGTCGAAAAACTCTATGAAATCGCTTTAGCTCTGGAATCGAGCCCTAAAGAGTTACTCCCTTAAAAAGCATTTCTTTCACTTTCTTTTTCCAGTGCCATAGCCACCATAAACACGTTGTCCTCCAATATACATTGAGGATGCCCCATCTATAAGGTCTAAAGAGTCCCGAGATTCTCTAATAACATTCATTTTTTTATAACTTAATGTTTTGCTTTTTGGATCAATTTTATTAGTTCCTTTCCCTTTTATCGTTGGTAAAGAGCCTTTATATGATTTTATAAACTCCCCAAATAACTGATAGTTCTCATCATTTATGGTATTCTCGGGATTCTTCTTAATTTTTCTATCGACAATACTTAAGCTTGTATTTGTACGATACTCAAACCATCTAACGGCTTTTAAGTAATCAATTGAACCAAATTCAAATAATGAAAGTATTTGCTGTATGTAGGTACTATCACTATGAAATTTGTAGTGATGAGCTGCACCTACCGCAATCTGATGCGCTAATGTTGAATTTATAAATTTTCGGGTATCAAAGAAACTAGACAATTCGGATTGTTTTATTGCATGTACATTTGCTAAAAGCTTTCGATTCTTCTCATTAAATTTAGTCATAGAGTAGTACCAGATTTAAAGTGTTTTAATTTTATGACCTATACTGGTCTTTAATGTGATCATATAGCTTTTACTTTTGAAATCAAAGAGAATAGAGCCAAAGAAATTTGAGAGTCATATCGTGATTACAGGCGAAATTAAAAGCAAAATTGACCAGATTTGGAATGCATTTTGGAGTGGCGGTATTTCCAATCCTTTAGAAGTCATGGAGCAAATGACCTATTTGCTGTTTATTCGCCGACTCGATGAAATTCAGATCACCAAAGAAAAGAAAGCTAACCGCTTAAAAACTGCTGTAGAACATCCAATTTTTACGCCTGAACAAGATCATCTTCGTTGGTCGAAGTTTGTGACTTTGGGTGATGCTGCAACTTTATATAACACCGTTGCCAATGAAGTTTTTCCTTTCATTAAAAACTTAGGTGTTGAAGACGAAACCACCTATAGCCATCACATGAAGGATGCACGTTTTACCATTCCTACGCCTGCGCTACTTACCAAAGTGGTGGATTTGGTTGCTGATGTGCCAATGGATGATAAAGACACCAAGGGCGATATTTACGAATACATGCTCGGTAAAATTGCATCAGCAGGTCAAAACGGACAGTTCCGCACCCCTCGTCATATCATTAAGATGATTGTGGAGCTGATGCAACCGAAGCCAACAGATACCATTTGTGACCCTGCATGTGGTACAGCAGGCTTCCTTGTAGCGGCAAGTGAATACTTAAACGATCATTACGCTACTGAAATTTTTGCCAACCCTGAAGCAGCGAAACGCTTTAGTGACGAAACTTTCTTTGGTTATGACTTTGACAGTACCATGCTTCGTATTGGTTCAATGAATATGATGCTGCACGGTGTAGAAAACCCAAGTATTGAAAACCGTGATTCATTAAGTGAAGCGCATTCACATATTGCTGAAAAATACAGCCTAATTCTTGCCAATCCGCCATTTGCAGGCAGTTTGGATAATGAAAGCTGTGCCAAAAATCTACAAGCGATTGTAAAAACCAAGAAGACTGAATTACTGTTTTTAGCTTTGTTCTTACGTTTGTTAAAAACAGGTGGTCGTGCTGCGGTGATTGTGCCTGATGGCGTGTTATTTGGTTCATCGAAAGCGCATAAAGATTTGCGTCAAAAGATTGTGGAAGAGCAAAAGCTTGAAGCGATTATTTCGATGCCGTCAGGTGTGTTTAAGCCGTATGCTGGGGTTTCAACTGCCATTATGATTTTCACTAAAACCATGTCGGGCGGTACGGATAAAGTTTGGTTTTATGATATGCAGGCAGATGGTTATTCGCTGGATGATAAACGTAATGAACTAGATGCGTCTAAGCATGAAAATAATAATATTCCTGACATTATTGCGCGTTTTAAAAACTTAGAAGCGGAAAGCACTCGTAAAGCCACAGAGCAAAGCTTTATGGTAGATAAAGCCGATATTGCTGCCAATGGTTATGACCTGTCGATTAACCGTTATAAGGAAGTGGTGTATGAGCAAGTGGAATATGAAGCACCAAGTAAAATTTTGGCGGATTTAGAAGCACTTGAGCAGGATATTTTAAAAGGAATGGCTACACTTAAGGAGATGCTTAAGTGAGTTTGGAATATCAAAAATTAGGTGATGTTGCTGATTTTATTCGGGGTATTACATACAAGCCGAATGATTTGGTTGAAAATTTTTCTGAAGGTTCAACCGTATGTATGCGTACCGCAAATGTACAAGTTCAACTAAAACAGGATGACCTTTTATCAGTTCCTGTTAATTTAGTTAAAAATGAAGATAAGTTTTTAACCGAAGGCGATATCCTTGTTTCCACAGCGAATAGTTGGAATCTTGTAGGAAAATGTTGTTGGATTCCAAAGCTTGAATATTCTGCAACAGCAGGCGGATTTATTTCAATTTTACGAGCTAATCAGGAAAAATTAGATCAACGCTATTTATACCATTGGTTTAATTCACCTAACACTCAATTATTAGCTCGTAATTGTGGACGACAAACGACTAATATTTCTAATATGGATTTAGAGCGTTGTTTATCGATTAAAATCCCACTCCCACCACTCGCAGAACAACGCCGAATTGCTTCTATTTTAGATCAAGCGGATGAGTTGCGCCAAAAACGTCAGCAAGCGATTGAAAAGTTAGATCAGCTTTTACAAGCGACTTTTATTGATATGTTTGGCGATCCTGTAAGTAATCCTAAAGGCTGGGAAGTACTTAAATGGGGAGATGCTCTAAAAATCATTAATGGAAAAAATCAAAAAGCTGTTCTTGATCAAAACGGTACTTTCCCAATATGTGGTAGTGGTGGAGTCATGGGATATGCTAATGAATGGCTTACTCCAGCGCAGTCGGTCATCATTGGTAGAAAAGGAAACATCAATAAACCCATTTTAATGTTTGAAAATTTTTGGAATGTTGATACTGCCTTTGGTTTAGTGCCAAATAAAGATCTACTAAAAGTAGATTACTTATTTTGGTTCTGTCATTTTTTTAATTTTGAGCAACTAAATAAAACTGTAACAATCCCTAGCTTAACTAAGTCTGATTTGTTGAATATAAAAATACCAATTCCTCCGTTGGAAAAACAATTATATTTTTCAAATATATGTGATCAAACACGTAAGTTAAAAAGTAAAATGGAACTAAAAGATTTAAATCTTTTTAGCTCGTTACAAAACCAAGCATTTAGCGGTACTTTATAAATACAAGGATAGTTATGAAATTTAAATTAATCGTAGCCGTTGGCTTAAGTTTTTTTTCAACTGCTAGTTTTGCTGAAAAATATACATTTTCTCCTGTAAGAATAGATATCAGCGTAAATGAACAAAGAAAAATGCATCCTATAACCGCTATAGGTACAGCAATATTTAAAAATGGTGTGCAAGTCCCTGCATATTCGATCAGCGTCCCTAAGGGTATGGATGAAACTGATGCACCACATAGACCTACAGCAAGTTGTAATAAGTCAAAGTGCTATTTCGCAATGGATTTACCAAAAAAACTTGCTGCCAGCATGAGGGTATATAACATTGCTGAAACAGAAGAATGGATCTTAGCACCTGCTGAATGGACACGATTGGAAGGTGCTATTGGTGTAAATGGCAACACCGTTTTAGCACTTGCATCAACAGATCAAAAGTCAAACCTAAGTTTATATGCTGTCCCTGCTTGTGTCGGTTGTGGACTTGATGCCGCAACACCATTTTTCCCAGAAGCTGCAAGGCAAAATCATCAACTATATGGTACTAAGTTTAGTGGGACAACACCACCTGTACACATAGTAAGAGCGAATCAACAAACTGTTTATTATCAGTATCAATTAAAAGGACAATATCAAACCAATGGGGTCGCAAAATTTCGACCAAATGAAGACAATATTTATGATGAACTTAGTGTTACAGTTGCATCAGATAAAATGGAATACGCTCGAATAATGTTAAACTTTTTTTCTTTAACACATAAGTAAATTACTTAATATCAAGAATCTATAAAATTTAATTTAATATTTGAGGGTATATACATGAGTAACTTCTCGTTTTTAGAACCTGAATTTAAAAGCTTGGCAGCCACCGCAAAAGAAGCCGAAAAGCTCACGTATATATCCCCACAATTTGCCCTTGCTGCGGCTCGTTCATCACTCGAAAACCTTGTACTTTGGCTGTATCAATACGATAAAAAACTGACTCAGCCTTATGATGCTTCACTACATAACTTACTCAACGACCTCAAATTTAAAGACCTGATTCCACCCTATATTTGGGACAAAATGGACAACATCCGCATGGTCGGCAATAGTGCCGTACATGGGAAAAAGTTCAAGCAGCTCACTACTGAAGAAACGGTAAGACACATTCAGCATCTTTTCTTGATGTATGTCTGGTTTGAGCGTAACTACGGTTCACCGTCAAAAGACCGTTCTCAGTCGATTATATTTAACCCAAAACTCATACCAAATGCTGACAATACTCAGCAAATTACCGCCAACAAAGAACAACTGCAAAAAGAAGTAGAAACTAAAGAAAAAGAATTTGCAGAACAGCATAAAGCGCTACGTGAGCGAGAACAGAAACTCTTTGAACTCTCTGCAAGTCTCGAAGAGCGTGAAAAACTACTTGCCGATATTGATGCTGAACTTGCTCAAAAACGTGCAGATGTCGAACAAGCCAAAATTGCCAACAGCAAAATCGAAGACCATACCGACTATAAAGAAGACGAAACCCGAAAACTTAAAATTGACCTGATGCTTGAAGAAGCAGGTTGGGAAATTGGCACAACAGTTCGAGAAGAAGTGCCTGTTACAGGGATGCCGAGTCCATCAGGTAAAGGTGCGGTGGATTATGTACTTTATGATGCCAATGGCTTGCCTTTGGCTGTGGTTGAAGCAAAACGTACATCAACTGACCCTGATATTGGGCAACAACAAGCCAAGCTCTATGCAGACTGTTTAGAGCAACAAACAGGACAACGCCCTGTCATTTTCTATACCAATGGTTACAAAACCCGAATTTGGAATGATGTGCAAGGTGGCCCACCACGCTTAGTACATGGTTTTTATACGCAGGCAGAACTCAAACGTCTGATCGAAAGACGTAAGAACAACCCTGATTTAAGCAGCTTCCCGATCAATGCGGACATTGTCGAGCGTTATTACCAAACTCGTGCCATTAAAGCCATGCTTGCAGCCTACCAACGTAAAGAACGTGCAGGTTTACTGATTATGGCAACAGGCACAGGTAAAACACGTACTGCCATTGCACTGGTCGATGTGCTAATGAAAGCCAATGTAGTGCAAAAGGCATTATTCCTTGCAGACCGCACTTCATTGGTCAATCAGGCACACAATGCCTTTAAAGCCAATTTAAAAGATGCTTCATTCGTCAATTTACTTGAAGATAAAAATCAAGTTGGTCGAGTGTATTTCTCGACCTATCAAACCATGATGGGTTTGATTGATGAAATGAATGCCGATGGCACACGTAAATTCGGTACAGGCATGTTTGACCTGATTATTATTGATGAAGCGCATCGAAGCGTATACCAAAAATTTGGTGAGATTTTTAAATATTTTGATAGCCTACTTGTCGGTTTAACGGCTACACCACGAGATGAAGTAGATCGTGACACTTATGCACTATTTGGCTTAGAAAGCGGTGTCCCAACCGATTACTACGACCTCGATCAAGCCATTGCAGATGGTTATCTCGTACCACCGAAAGCATTTTCAGTGCCATTGAAATTTATGCGTGAAGGCGTGAAATATGACGAACTCTCTGAAGAAGAAAAACAACATTGGGATAGTCTAAATTGGGGTGATGAAGATGCACCTGAAGAAGTCTCAGCATCCAAGATTAATAAAGAGCTGTTTAATACAGGCACGATTGATTTAATGCTCAAGCACTTGATGGAAAATGGTATTAAGACCGAAGGCGGTGATCGTTTGGGTAAAACCATTATCTTTGCCGTCAATCAAAAACATGCCCAGTTTATTGCGGATCGCTTCAATGAAAACTATCCGCAATATGATGGCAAGTTTGCCCGTGTCATTACCCATGCCACTAAGTATCCACAAAGCTTAATTGATGACTTTAGCAAGAAAGATTTACCTGAGCCACAGATTGCGATTTCAGTGGATATGCTCGATACAGGGATTGATGTGCCTGAAGTGGTCAACTTAGTTTTCTTTAAAGCTGTGCGCTCTAAAGTGAAATTTATGCAGATGATTGGGCGTGGCACACGACTCTGCAAAGAACTGTTCAGCCCTGAAGATGATAAAAAAGAATTTTATATCTTTGACTACTGTTCTAACTTTGAATACTTCAATGAAAATCCAGATGGTGCGCCTGTATCTACGACAGAACCGCTCGGACAACGCTTGTTTAAAGCACGTTTAAATATCCTGAGTTTACTGAATGCGAAGGACGATGCCACAGAAGAGCTAAAAGCTGTACAGCAAGATATGCGTCAAAGTTTACAGACTGAAGTGAAGTCAATGAACAATGACAATTTCATTGTAAAGTCTGAGCTTGAGCATGTTGAACATTTCAAAAATGATGATGCTTGGAACAACTTAGATGATCTTGCCATCGGTACATTACGAGAACACATTTCGAAACTCCCGAATCAGCTTGAGCCTGAAACTTTAGAAGCCAAACTGTTTGATATGCTTTGCTACAACCTTGAGTTGGCAGTATTGGAAAAGAACAATACAGCAACTCAAAGCTATGCCAATAAAGTGATTGAAATCGCTTCTAAGTTGGAAACTAAAGAAAATATTCCTGTGGTAGCGGCACAGATTAACCTGATTCAAGAAATACAAACTGAAGCCTATTGGGAAGGCATCACTGTTCCAATGCTGGAGTCGATGCGTAAACGCATTCGGGGATTGGTGAAGCTGATTGAGAAATCTACCTCAACGATTGTGTACTCGATGCTTGATGATGAAATTGGTGAAGCAACAGAAGTGGATATTCCTGTGGTTTCCAGTGGTGTAAACATTGCTCAATACCGTAAACGAGTTGAAAGCTTCATCAAATCAAATGAAGATCACATCACCATTGCCAAATTGAAGCGTGGCTTAGCTCTTACCCCAACTGACCTGAACGAACTAGAACGATTTGTGTTTGACGCTCAGGAAGTGGAAAGTAAAGAGAAGTTTGAAGAATGCTTTGGTACTGAGAAACCGTTACCACTTTTCATTCGTTCTCTTGTTGGTCTGGATCGTCAGGCAGTACAACAGGCTTTCTCTAAGTATCTACAAGGTTCAACTTATAACGAAAAGCAAATTCGCTTTATAGAAATGGTGATTGAGCACTTGACCATACGGGGAACGTTAGAAGCATCGCAGCTTTATGAACCACCATTTAATCAGATCCATTATGAAGGGATTGATGGTGTATTCGGTGATGCAGATGCTGACAACATATTTGGGGTTGTTGAAGCGTTTAATGAAAGTGCTGTGGCGTAAATAGGAAAAATATTATATGGCTGTATGGTTGGTAAGAGCTGGTTCACAAGGTGAATATGAAGAAAGGTTTTTGAGTTCATCTAGAATTTATGTAACTTGGGATAACTTACATTTAGATTTAAAAAAAATTGTTAATCGAGGGGATTTAATTGCTGAACTAGCAAAAACAGACCTTGATGCTAAGCCTAGAAAGCTCTCAAATCATGCCAGTCAAATTTGGCCATTTATTCATACGATGAATATTGGTGATCGAATTATTCTACCCTCTAAACTACAGCCCGTTATTTATATAGGAATTATCACTTCTGAATATTCCTATGACCCTGATGCTATTGATCCATTTAAACATTCACGTTCAGTGAAATGGTTAGCTACTGGAATTCCAAGATCTCATTTTTCTCAGGATATTCTGTATAGCTTTGGGGCTTTCATGACTATTTGCCGTATACAGCGAAATAATGCTGAAGAACGTTTACTGGCAATGGAAAAAAACGCATGGCAACCAGAAAACATACATCAGGTAATAAAATTTGAAGGAGTTCAAAAAGACATTGCCGTTGAAGATGCTTCAGATGAATCTAGTTCAGTTGATTTGGAATTTATAGGGCAAGATCAAATTAGAAAAGTGATCGAATCGAAATTTAAAGGTCATAGATTAACGTTATTAGTCAAAGCAGTATTAGAAGCACAAGGATATACTTGTTGGCAAAGTCCAGAAGGTGCCGATGGTGGTGTAGATATTTTAGCTGGTGATGGCCCCATGGGATTTGGGCAACAGCAAATTTGTGTAGAAGTCAAATCAGGAGATGGACAGGTAGATCGTCCAACAGTAGATAAGTTAATTGGAGCGATGACAAAGTTTAATACTAAGCAAGGCTTATTTGTCGCTTGGGGTGGCTTTAAATCTAATGTACAAAAAGAATTAGCCTCTAGCTTCTTTAGAGTTAGGCTTTGGACACAGAATGATTTGTTAAACCAAGTTTTTCTAAATTATGAAAAGTTGAATGATGACATCAAGGCTGAATTACCATTAAAGCGTATTTGGATTATCTCAAATGCTGAAGGTTAAGCTACGTAGAGTTTAATTTAAAAAAGTAAGGTTATGAAACATATAGATAAAAACAAAGATATAGCAGATTATACGCTCATTCAAGAGAATATAGTCTTGAAGCTAGATACCAAAGCAAAAGAACTGTTGGGATATTTCTTTGATGCTTTAAATTATATATATTCCGAAGTTAAGAAAAGTAATAATATTCAAAATATTAATTTTTTCTTACTAAGTTTAAAACCTAAAATTGATTGCATTATAGGAACAAAAAATAAAGAAGTAGTTTATCAGTTACTCAATACTGCTATAGCACAATGGTTTAAAGAGGATATCGGTTCTGCTTACTTAAAAATTGATAAACCTAGTAAGGTTTTGAAGAATAATAAGATATCTTTACCGCTACCACATTGTTCAAATGTCGACTTTATTAGCCCTGATCTTTATAAAAAGCACTTAGATTCCTACTATGATCCGTATATCTATGTATTAAAAATTAAAAATATTTTTATAGCACAAATTAATTTTTATCGCGCCCCATTACGTAAAAAGAAGTTTTATGTATTAAAAAATAAAGAGACTATACAAGTTGCGGGTAATTATGAACGCATTAATTCCTCCAAACTGAAAAAGAAAGCATATGATGACTTAGCAAGTCATGAAGATAGCAAACAAACAAATTACAGTCATAATTTATCGAGGTATAAGAAAAATCCAAAAATTAATGACTTGCGTAAAAAAAAGTATAAAGAAAATTTATCTAAGATGGAGCAAGGTCCTGTTATTACCTCGGGAAATAAAGGTAGTGATGAATCAATTAATTATGAAGCATGGAAACAATATTTTGAACGCTTTAAGAGTACTAACAACATTGATGTTGAAATAGCTTCAGAAATTCTAGAGGCCTTTAAGGAAGTTGATTCAAAACGCAATGAGAGTAATCGAAAATATTTACAAGAATATTATGAGAATGGGAAGCTAGGAAAATTTGGGTTACCACAGGCAAAATGGAGACATGGTACATATGGGATCAGCTCAAAAGAGCCAGATTTTTTTAGTAAGATAAAAGATTAGACTGCTATCTAATATTGAAAATAATTTGAGTCTGATGAATTGATAAAATTTATTGATTTGGTGAACTGGTGAACTAATGAAGGAGAAACTACTGTCCAAGTAGAATAAGAATCAGTGTTCAATACTACGTACCACTAGGTGTCCATTCAGATAAGAATATGCACATGAATCAGATTGCACCGATAAATACCTCTCAACTCCCTCATTTTCCAATTCCGAATGAGATGAATGAATCAAATACCGCAGCTAAACGAACAGCGACAGCCAAACGTTTAGCCAATACTAAAAATATGGATTACCAAGAATGGCTAGAAGTGCGTAAGCAAGGTATTGGCAGTAGTGATGCCGCAACCGCATGTGGATTGAATCCTTACATGTCAATGCTGGAACTGTGGATGATTAAAACTGGTCGAACTCAGCAGAACGTTGATGATGACAGCTCAGGCGTTGCACCGTTGTATTGGGGTAAACAGTTAGAGCCACTGGTAGCGGAATACTACAGCTTGCATACCAATAATAAAGTGAGACGAGTGAATGCCGTGCTTCAGCATCCCGATCCGGATAAATCGTTTATGTTGGCAAATCTGGACTATGCGGTAGTGGGTAGCGATGACGTGCAGATTCTGGAATGTAAAACAGCTGGGGAACATGGTGCCAAGCTATGGCGAGATGGTGTGCCTTTATACGTGCTGTGTCAGGTGCAACACCAACTAGCGGTAACAGGCAAACAGGCTGCACATGTCTGTGTTCTGATCTGTGGGCATGAAACCAAAATCTTCAAAGTGACACGGTCTGAATCAGTGATTCAACACATCATTCAGGCAGAGCGTTATTTCTGGGAATGTGTGGAAACGAATACTCCACCATCAGTCGATGCCAGTGAATCCGCAGCCAAAGCGATTCAGCAACTCTATCCAGCGCATGTACCCTTGACTGTTGAAGATTTCTCGCAAAATGAAAATGCCAATTTGATGTTCGATCAGCTCATCAAAATGAAGGAAGAGATTCAGCATAAGCAGGAACGCTTTGACCAGTTGAAGCATCACATCCAAATGCTGATGAAAGATGCTGAGCGAGCTGTGTTTAGTCGTGGCTCTGTGGTGTGGAAGAAAGCCAAGGACTCCATCAGTCTGAATACCAAGGCATTGCTTCAGCATCAGCCTGAACTCATTGAGCTTTATCCACTTCAGAAGCAAGGCGGTCGTCGATTCAACATCTATACCGATTAGCCTGTTTCAGCCCATTTAAATAGCGATGCACAAAAACCGCTCCCCGCCCTCCATTCGCTAGGAATAGAGGGCAAACGGTCGCGGCTTTTGTATCGAGCTATATACATATTTCTTGAATCAGGTGATCTACATAAAGCTAGATGATCTGTACAAAATCAAATTGAGGAAAATAAAATGATTAAAGGTTTAGCGATTACACCACCAGCTCTAGGGCGTATCAGTATTGGTCGGGTAGTAGAAAAGAATGGCAAACGCCTACCGGAAAAAGATGATCAGTTCACCATTACTTCCCAGATCCAAAGCAAAGAGGGATGGGTCAAACATCCATTAGATGAACAGCTTCGAGCCAGTACGCCGAATCAAAAGCTACGCTCAATCCCTGTCAGAATGATCTTCAATGATCCTGACTTAAACCTACGTGCAGAATACAGCCTATTTGACCGTCAGACTGGGCGCCCAGTTTGTGTCGGTAATGGGGAAACCTGCCAACGTTTAACTAATCAAGGTGTAGAGCAACATCCCTGTCCATCACCAGATTTATGTCCGTTGGCTCAAGGAGGTAACTGCAAGCCTTATGGACGCTTGCATGTGAATTTAGATGACTCGGATGAGTTTGGCACCTTCATCTTTAGAACCACAGGATTTAACAGTATTCGGACTTTGGCTGCACGGCTGAGTTATTACCACGCAGCTTCAGGAGGTTTACTCTCTTGCTTGCCTTTGCAACTGACTTTAAGAGGCAAAAGCACCACACAAAGCTATCGTCAGCCGGTGTATTACGTGGATCTAACTTTAAGGGATGGGATTAGTCTCAATGATGCCATTACTCAAGCCAAGCAAATTGATGAGCAGAGCAAGCAGGCAGGATTTTATCAGGAGGCTGTAGATTATATCGCCAGACGAGGTTTTGCCAATGCTGTATTTGAGATTAATTCTGAAGAAGATGCTGATGTCATCGATGAGTTTTACCCTCTAGATGAAAACTCGGAATATCCAGAAAATAGTTACGCCATATCAAACACTCTCAGGCAAACTGTAGAAAAAGTGGCATAAAAAAAGACCCATCAAAGATGGGTCTTATTAGGCAATATCAGCTATTATTAATGATAATCAATCTTAAGTAAAACTGTTGTTGCCTCAAATTTTTGTTGCGTCATTTTCGCATTAAATTCCTGTTTCAAAATATTAAGTAAAGATACAGCGACTTGTACACTACCATTCGTATCATTAAAATAATGTAATTTCATGGTATGTGTCTTTTGCCGTTTACCATCTTTTCTACCATCCCACATAGTTTGCAATTCCATATCTTGATCTACCCACTCCTGTAAATCACTTGGAATATACGGCTCATGATCAGTTGGATCAAATTCTCTTACTGTTGATCGATATTGATTTGTAGTGGTATCAAAAGACACATCAAAGCCACTTAGTAGCCCGTATTGAGGTAAGGGAATATTTGATTTTAGTTTTTTATTTGAATGATTAAGGGAATTAGTCACTAAACGAATTTCTTTAGCACCAAAAGCTATTGCTAATTGGATATATACATTTTCTTTTGCTTTTGCTAATTCGATTTGGAAGTTTTCTGGTCTAATGTAAAGGTCTTTAATATGAGGATGCTTGATAAAAAAGCTATTTTCAGTCACCTTATCTTCTTTGGGAATTTTTAATTTTTTTGCATCTTCTAAAGATACATAAATTACTTCAGTAGGAAGTTTCATCCCTTTCAAAATAATACTTGCTTTATCTTCAACGCTATAAACAAGAGCTGGCTTTGTATTTTTCACTTTCTTATTATTGTTACGTTTCATCAACTCTGCTGAAATTTCTTCAGCATGTGTTAAAACGTCTTTAGTGCTTTCTTTATTTGTAGCTTTATGAATACTTGCTCCTATCAACCCTAGTGTCAGACTAGTACTTTCATCAAATTTCTGATTAAATCTAGAAAAGAATCCATCTATTTTCGGTTCAGACTCCTTTACCAATTTAGGATATTTTTTCTCAAATAACTCTTCCACCATTTCATTTGATGCGACAAAAATCACATCTGGGAACTTGTTAGATATCATTTTTTTAAAACTCATTTGTTATTTATCTTAGCATAACAAAATTTATCAATTTATTAGAGGGGTCAATCGTGTTAAAAGCTATTTTTTGGATTGCAGTATTCTTTTTCTTCATTAGCGTGCTTTTTTATGGTATTCGCTTTATCTTTATAACTTTAATGAACTTCGCCAATTCATCTAAACCAAATCAATCTACGAAATTAATAGGTAATAAAGGATCAACTCTCTCAAACTCGGAATCTCTCAAGCCTGATCATGAAATACAGTTTTTTGATCCTACCCTCAATAAAATCACAACCCTGTCCGGCCATCTTGAAAAATGCTATGAAGAACATCAACAGCTTTGGATTAAATTGATCACTTTAGGGCAAAACGCACCAAAAACTATTAAGGTAAATAATATTAGTATGGTCGAGAATTTACTCACTAAAGAAAGGTTTTCCAATGAAAACTCTATTGAACAATATTTCAAAAGATTTTTGTAACATATAAAGATAAGAGCCTCTTCCAGAGGCTCTCTTTTATCTTATAAAGCATCCAAATGATCGGCCCACTTCTGTAACCATTCCGCACATTCTTTTTCATACGCGTGCAAATTATAAGTACCTTGTATTCCTTTTTTTGAATGCCCTAATACAGCTTCTGCAATTTCTGCAGGACAACTTAACCTAGATAGACCAGTACGCACAGTCCGCCTTAAATCGTGCGGACTCCAATCCTCAATTTCGGACAACCACAATTGTTCAGGCTGTAATGCGTATGAAAGTTTTTCAGGATGTCGCATTTGCCATTTATACACTGTAAGAATTTTCTGGGTAATTGGCCTACCTTTAATACTTGATTCAAAAAGAAAGTCCGACTCACGAGATAATGCTTTTATATATTCAAGGCATTGTTTAGAAAGTTGGACATACCTATCCGTACCATTCTTGCTTCCTTTTAAATGCCACGTATTTTTTTCAAAATCAATGTCCGCCCATTTCAACTCACAAACTTCCCCAGTACGGCACCCAGTCCATAACGTAATTCTAAGAATATGCCTAACTTTTTCTGAGAAACCTGATGTTGGAAGCCATTCCAATACTTTTTTAATTTCTTTATCTGATAATACTCGGCTACCCTTTTTGTGTGTTAACTTCACCCTGCTTTGCTTTAAACTCGATTTAGCCAAAAGTGCCGGATTTGCAAAATCATCCTTAAATTTTTCCAATCCTATACTGTAGTCATAAGCCAACGTTAATTCTGCTAGTACACGCCCAGCTTGAACATTTGCCCCACGCTCAATAATTTTAGAAATCATATTTACGACATCTTTTCGCGTCACTTGATCAGCTGCTATATGTCCTAATACTCTAACCGCATCGCCGTATAGTGTTCTTCTAGCTTCATCTTGTCCTTTACGTTTTCTCGCTCCTGGAATCAACTTCTTACTGCCTGTTTTACTATCTAAAACATAACGGTCTTCAATTACATTAGTTAAATATAAATCAATCAATTCTTTGACTGTAAATTGGGCATTTGTTTCATCTCGTTTTTCTTGCTCAATCTTTTTTTGTTCCTTCTGATCTTTTAGCTCCTGACTTGGGCAAATACCTGCTCTGCGTTTGATCTTCATCTTTTGAAGCTCTAATCTAGCTTCAGCCAATGACATATCTGGGTAAATACCAATTTTTACTTTCTTTAACGAGTTATCAATAGGACTTCTGAAGCGATAAGAAAATGAAGTCAGACCTGTTTTCCCCTTATTAACTCTTAACCCTTCATTTTCACCAATATCTACTAAGAAAGTTTCAGGTTTCATTTTTTCAATAGCTCGAGCAGTTAACGCTACTTTTTTTGTATAAGTAGGATCTTTTACAGTCATATAGTTCTTCTAACCTTTTCGCACTCGGTAATTTTGCTAAAATCACCCTCAGATTTTTCAGCATGCATATGCTGATAGGATTTAAATAAGATACACCAATAAAAGGTATACTAAAAGGTATACTTATTCATTGGATTCCTTAGGACTTGCTTGTTACCCCTAAGCAGCAATAGGAATGTAAGCAGATGATTATCATTGAAGAACTTATTATTTTTAAAGGTATTTTTATTAGATGAACATAGAAAATTCAGGTATTGATCTATCATCACTTACACCTATGATGCAGCAATACTTACGGGTGAAGATGGAACATCCACATTCTTTAATGTTCTATCGCATGGGCGATTTCTACGAATTATTTTTTGATGATGCACACAAAGCCGCCAAACTCTTAGGCATTACCCTCACCCATCGAGGTAAAACCAGCGGCAAACCTATCCCAATGGCAGGCGTACCGTATCATGCTGCCGAAGGTTATCTCGCTCGCTTGGTTAAAAAAGGCGAAACCGTGGTAATTTGTGAGCAAATTGGCGAGGTAACAGGCAAAGGTCCTGTAGAGCGTGGAGTGGTACGGATTATCACCCCTGGTACGCTCACCGATGATGCCCTGCTCAACAGTCATCAATCTTCCAACTTGGTCTCTTTATGCTTACAGCAAAACCAAATTGGTATCGCGTTGCTGGATTTAAGTGCAGGGATTTTTAAAGTTCAGCAAATGGATTATTTGCCTGAACAACTCGCGATTGAACTTTCTCGTTTAATGCCAAGCGAAATTGTGGTCGATGAAGATATTGTCGATCCGAATATTATTGAACAGGTTAAAAAGCAACTTGACTGCCCTGTGACCAAACGCCCAAATGTCGATTTCAACCTAAACAATGCGCAAAAAACGCTTTGTGATCAGTTTGCTGTATCGACACTTTCAGGTTTTGGTATTGATCATTTGCCCTTAGCCAAAGCAGCAGCGGCAGCGTTAATACACTACGCCAAAGAAACCCAAAAAACGGCTTTACCACATATTCGCAGTATTCAATTAGAACAAAGCAGCAATTTTATTGCGCTTGATCCTGTGACCCGACGTAATTTGGAATTGGTTGAACCATTATTTGAACACGGCACTTCTTTATTCCAACTGATTAACGATTGCCAAACTGCCATGGGTAGCCGTTTACTGAGTCGTACCTTGATGCAACCTTTGCGTGACACGGCATTGTTAGATGCAAGACTGGATGCAATTCAAGCCTTAATACAAGGTTACCATGAGTCGCCTGTGCGTTTGGTACTGAAAGAAATTAGTGATATTGAACGTGTGCTGAGTCGTGTCGCACTCGGTAGCGCACGCCCACGTGATTTGGTACAACTACGTCAGGCCTGTGCGCAAATTCCCTATTTGCGTCATGCCTTACAGCCCATTGTTTCTGCACAACAATCCGCACTCATTCAAAACCTGAATGAAGAACTGGGCGATTTTCATGGACTGCATCAACGGCTGATGCAGGCAATTGTAGAAAACCCACCTGTACTATTGCGTGATGGCAATGTCATTGCAGAGGGTTTTGACAGTGAACTCGATGAACTACGCAAAATCCGTGATCATGCGGGGCAATTCCTGATTGATTTAGAAGTCAAAGAGCGCCAAGAAAGCGGTATCCCAACGTTAAAAATTGGCTACAACCGTGTCAGTGGTTACTACATTGAACTCACTCGCGCCCAAGCCGAGCAAGCACCTGAACACTATATCCGTCGTCAAACTTTAAAAAATGCAGAACGCTACATCACCCCAGAGCTAAAAAGTTTTGAAGATAAAGTCCTGTCTAGCGAGTCCCGTGCTTTAGCCCGTGAAAAGATGCTATTTGAAATGCTATTGGATGAATTACGCCAAGACATTGCTCAATTACAAATGATGAGCAGCGCGATTGCACAAATTGATCTATTGGCAAACTTTGCCCATCAAGCACGTTTACGCAATTGGGCACGCCCTGAATATAGCCCTGAAATTGGAATTAAAATTACTGCAGGACGTCATCCTGTTGTTGAGGCCTTGAGTAAAACCGCCTTTACACCGAATGATACTTTACTCGACTACAATCATCGTTTGGCAATTATTACTGGCCCGAATATGGGCGGTAAATCAACGTATATGCGTCAAACCGCACTCATTGCCCTACTTGGCTATTGTGGTAGTTATGTGCCTGCCCAAACAGCCGTATTAGGTCCTATTGATCGCGTGTTTACCCGTATTGGTTCTGCCGATGATTTATCGACAGGTAAATCGACCTTTATGGTCGAAATGACTGAGACTTCACAAATTTTACACCATGCAACCTCACAGTCTTTGGTGCTGATGGATGAAGTTGGTCGCGGAACCAGTACCTACGATGGCTTATCTTTGGCATGGGCATGTGTGTTGGATTTAAGCAAACGCATCAAATGTTTATGCCTATTTGCAACGCATTATTTTGAATTGACCGAATTAAGCAAAGAATCTGGGGTGGATAACTACCACGTAACCGCCAAAGAAATGAATGGCAACCTGATTCTCTTGCACAAAGTTCAACAAGGTCCTGCAAGCCAAAGTCACGGTTTGCAAGTGGCAAAATTGGCAGGCATTCCAGCCAATGTGATTAAAGAAGCGCAAAACCGTTTAAGAATTTTAGAAAAACAGCAGCACAAAAATGTCAATTTAGCCGTTCAAGATGACCTATTTGCACCAGCAACAAGCTCAGCTGAACCAGAAGTGATTGAACGTGTAATAGAGGTAGAAAAACCATCACCTGCTTTAGATTTATTACGCAGTATAGATGTCGATAATTTAACGCCACGACAAGCGCTGGAACAATTGTATGCTTTAAAGGAACAATTGAACGCTTAGCCGCTGTTATTTCTAAAAAATTTGAGCTAAACAAAGACTCTCAATTGAGAGTCTTTGTCATTTATAAGTTTTTTTGATGGTTTTATCCCCCTTTTATCAAATTTAGCAGCACTGTCTATATCAAATATCAGTAAAAGCGATTGTTAGTTGTAGTGATTTTTGCCTAAAATAGACTATTCTGAATTAGAACCATATTTTTAGGTAGCTGTCGCCATGACATTTGTTGTCACTGAAAACTGTATTAAATGTAAATATCAAGACTGCGTTGAAGTTTGTCCTGTAGACTGCTTCTACGAGGGTCCGAACTTCCTTGTCATTAATCCAGACGAATGTATCGACTGTGCATTATGTGAACCAGAGTGTCCTGCCAACGCTATTTTCTCTGAAGATGAATTACCAGAAGGTCAGGAAGTGTTTATCGAGCTAAATGCTGAACTTTCACAGACTTGGCCAAACATTACACAAATTGGCGATCAACCTGCTGATCGTGAAGAATGGAATGGCAAACCAGACAAATTACAATACTTAGAAAAGTAAGTTCGTCTTGTTGTGAAAAAGATCAGTCCTGTGCTGATCTTTTTTTATACCTAAAACACACATTTGATTGCAATATTTTCAAATTTTAACCAGCATTTTCGATTAGAATACTGCCACTTTAAATAAATATCTGATTTGCCTAATGAAGAAATTTTTCAAGGCGCTGTTTTCGTTCAGCATTGTTCCCGTTATCTTGGTTGCCTGTAGTTCAACCCCAAACAGAACAACAACGATCACCACGCCCGATGGAAAACGAATTTTCATTCCTCAAGAAAAAATCACCTATGAGCGTCAGGTAGCACCTAAAATTGTGCCTTATTCGTATAATGCATGGGTGGCAGTGAGTGACAATTTACGCCAAGTTCGTGAATATGAACGCTTCTTGGAACACAACGGTGTTGGCAATATTATTCCAAGTTTTGAATTAATGCGTACCGCACGTGACTGGCAACGCTGTGGACGTTCGCAATTTATGATTCCAAGTCGTGAATTGTGGCAAAATCAGGTGCCTACCTTGCGTGTATTTAAATATTTGGTCGCCTCTAAAGTCTTAACTGATTTTGAAGTCACTTCTGTCTATCGAGATTTACCACTGAATCAATGTGCAGGTGGTGCGAACTCATCGCGTCACTTATTTAACTCAGCCATTGATTTTAGAATTGGGCCACAATTCCCGAATGCCGAAGACTATGCCTATATTGAAAGTACCAAATACAGACTGTGTCAGTTCTGGCAGCAATATGGTCAAAGTTTAAACATGGGCTTAGGCTTATACGCTTCAGGACAAATTCATATTGATACACAAGGTTATCGAACTTGGGGGCCAGATTTAAGCCGCCATTCATCTATGTGTAATTTCTAATTCAGTGTTGTTTAGAATTAAATCCTAAAGAGGTCAAATTGACCTCTTTTTTTATTGCGAAATAGATTATCACCTGCTCCATTCCGCGAATAAATTGCACTCTGAGCAGAAAAGTTTACAATGCACACATCGCAACAAAGGTGAGCACGCTATGCAACAAATGTGGACGGATATCGATCACTATATCGAATCACATTTAATTCCCGAAGACCCAGTTTTGACGCAAACTTTAGAAAATACCGATGCCAAAGGTTTTCCAGATCACCTTGCAGTTGCGGCAAATCAGGGCATGTTGCTACAAATGCTCATTCAAATGAATCAATGCAAACGTGTGTTGGAATTGGGCACATTCGCAGCTTATAGCACAATGTGGCTAGCACGTGCGCTGCCTGAAGATGGTTATATACTCACGATTGAAGGACGTGATACCCATGCAGCTTTGGGACAGGAAAATATTGACCGCGCTCAATTAAAACAAAAGGTTGAATTAAAAGTTGGTCGTGCTGCAGAAATTCTAAAAGCTCTGCCAGAAGATACTGAAGCTTTTGATTTTATTTTTATTGATGCCGACAAACAAAGCTATCCTGAATATTTGGAACTGAGTCTTAAACTTTCACGCTCAGGTACAATTATCTTTTTAGACAATGTAATTCGTGCAGGGGAAATTTTAAATCCTGACAATCACAAACCAAGCATTGAAGGGATTCGTGACATGTTCAAAGCCATGCAAAATCATTCGCGAATTTTATCGTGCACAGCATTACAAACTGTAGGCAGCAAAGGACATGATGGCTTTGCTTTAGCGATTGTAAAGTAAAGTCCACACAAGGTTAAAAAACAACCTAAAGCAATTTTACATTATATATTATAATGTTACATATACTGTCCATACAGTTATCCACAAATTATGCGGATAACCATGGACAGTCAGCAAGCATTTACATCAGTTCAACTAAACAATCTTTTGAAATGATCTTTTTTGAATCATTTACGATTTTTACTTTGCCACCAACAAAGGAACAGTTGAGTTACGGAAAATATTGGTGGTAATGCTTCCCAAGAAAAATTGATGAATTTTACTGTGGCTAAATGCCCCTAGTACAATCAACTGGATACCATGTTCACGTTGATAATCTAAAATATTTTCAGCTACATCACCATAACGATATTCAACCACCACATCTAAACCCGCTGCTGTTAAAAAATCTGCAGGTTCATTTAAAACTTCAGGATGATCGCCCACATAAAGCAAATGACATTGCAGTAATTTAAGCAAATCACTTTGTGCAATTCGCTTCATCATTTTGATGCAAGTTGGGGAATATTCATAAGCAAAAATAAAGCGGGTTGGTGCTTTAAAATGCTCTCCCACAGTCATCACGGTACAATTTGCACCACGAATAAAGTTTTCGACATTACTCCCTAAAGCCTTATTGCGTTCAGCAGATTTTTCGCCCACGCGTCCAATCACCACAATATCGTCTTCATTCAACACACTGAAGCTTTGTTCTAGAAAATCGCCTTTTTCTTGAATTTGAGTAGGTACAATTTCATATTTTTCCTGAATCATATTGGAAATGTGCTGCAATAAATTGTTGCTATAGTCGAGTGCTAATTCACTTTGTTTTTGTTCCAACTCAGCTAATTCTTTGAGTAACATCGCATTACTTTCAAAACCAATCACGCCACTAATTTCCCCCAAATGATAACTGGCGGGGTAATAATCCAAAACTTGTAATAACACCAATTCACGTTGAGTTTGTGTTGCAATCCACGCAGCAGCTTCAGCAAGCGCATTAATACAAGGCGAAGAATCAATACAAGCAATTACACGTTTCATTATTGCCTCTCTTACTGCCTTTTGCAGGCTATTTTTTAGTTGTTATTTTTAACTTAACACAACTCGTGTTGCAGGGACATGAAAAAATGTAATGAAGTTTAAAGATTTAGCCTTGCTGCATCGTATTTACTCACGATAACGAATCAATTTGGCAGGGTTTCCTACCACAATTTCCCGCTCCTGAACATCTTTGGTGACCATGCTATTCATACCAACGACTGCATGTGCCGCAATCTTCACCCCATCTTTAACACCAACATGCGCACCTAACCAAACATCCTTACCAACTTCAATGCCCTGTGAACGCACCGCTTGCTGATAAATGGGCTGATCCAAAGCCATGCCATGATCAAATGCATATAAATGACAATATGCTGCGATACGCACCTGATCATGAAGCTTAATTCCAACTCTGCCACCATCTAAAATACAGTGGTGATTAATCGCGACTTCATTGCCAATTTCTAAAGGGCCATGCAAAGTACAATCGGCTGCAATAAAGGTATTATCGCCAATACTGATTTTACGTCCTGGTTCTGCAAAAATATGTGCCAATGGTGAAATAAAACAGTTTTTGCCAATCTCTACCGTTTCCATTGCCATTAAATAAGCTTGATATTCCTGCTGCCAAGCTTCTGCCCAAGCACAATGTTTAGGTTTTAATGACCAATATAACCACGGCATGTAGTTTAAACGGTGTTTATGCTGCTCACGGTACTTCGATAATGGATCAGGTGAATTTGCTTCAGTCATCTTGATCATCCTCAAGGATTTTGAGTTGTTCACGCCCACGGCTAATATCTTGTAATTTTAGTTTTAAAGGGTCTATTTGATCGACTTGCATGAATGCCTTTACCAACACGCCTTCGGCGGTGTAGTCTTCGCTGTACTCAATCTGCTGACTATTTAGCTCGTATTGTAAAATTGCCCACTCATTAAAATGACAGGAAAATTGCACGGTCTTTTTTTCAATCAGTTCTATTTTTTCTGCTAGAGCCAAACATTGCCCTGCACATCCCCCATAGGCACGTACCAAGCCGCCTGTGCCCAATTTAATGCCGCCGTACCAACGATTCACCAACACCAAAACATTAGTCAACTCATTGCCTTCAATCGTGGCTAAAATAGGACGTCCTGCCGTACCTGAAGGTTCGCCATCATCATTAAAACGTAATTGATGCCCGATTTTCCATGCCCAACATTGATGTGTGGTAGATGAATCACGCTGCTGTTCCAAAAAAGTTTTTACCGCTTGCTCGTTATCTACAGGCACAGCAATTGCCTGAAATCGACTTTTTTTAATTTCTTCTTCAAAAGTGATGGGCGCAGCAATGGTAAATGGCATAACACTCCAGATCAATCAACCAGTTAAATAAAAACTTGATAATTATAACGTGTTTAGCGCTCTAACGTATTTAGAGTTATAGCTTATTTGGACTGATAACCACCATGAAAAAACCTTCTATCCTCAAAGGTATAGAAGGTTAAATAATGTTTACACGACTTTCTGTTCTACAACTTATGCAGTAAGCATACGAAAACCAATAACGGTTAGAACATTCAAGCTTTAAACAAAAAAGTCTTCACCCAAATAAACTTCACGCACAATTTCATTTTCCAGAATTTCTTGCGGTGTACCCTCTGCAATGACTGAACCTTCGCTAACAATATAAGCACGTTCACAAATGGCTAAAGTATCACGGACGTTATGGTCGGTAATTAATACGCCAATGTCACGATCTTTTAAGGTACGAATGATATCTTTAATATCACCGACAGAAATAGGATCGACCCCTGCAAAAGGCTCATCTAACAACATAAATTTAGGGTCTGCTGCCAAAGCACGGGCAATTTCTGCACGACGGCGTTCGCCACCCGACACACTCATCCCTAATGAATCTTTAATATGCGTGATTTTAAAATCTGCCAGCAATTCTGATAAACGCTGCTGACGTTGCTGTTTATTTAAATCTTTGCGGGTTTCTAAAATAGCCATAATATTTTCAGCGATGGTCAGCTTTCTGAAAATAGAGGCTTCTTGCGGTAAATAACCAATCCCCTTACGCGCACGTTCATGCATGGCAAGGTCAGATAAATCCAGTTGATCTAAATGGATTTCGCCTTTATCCATACGCACCAAACCCACAACCATGTAGAAACTGGTGGTTTTACCCGCACCGTTCGGCCCAAGTAACCCGACAATTTCACCACTTTTCATTTCAAATGAAACGTCTTTAACCACCCAGCGCTTATTATAGTTTTTGGCTAAATGCTTAATACACAAAGTCTGCTGACCGTGCTGGACGCTGTCCTGTGCTGCGCTCGTTTGATCCATTAATCACGCGCTCCCGGGAATGATTTTGAACTTGATGGTGGAATCACAATTTTTACACGACCCGCTTCAGAACCAGTTTTGTTCGGTGTACCAATCGCTTCAACATCGCCTTTGTTCATACTATAACGCAAGGTATTACCACGAATACTGGCTCCATCTTGCTCTAAAAGTGCGCCACCCGTTAAGGTGATAATGCCTGTTTCAGCATTGTAAACAATCTTTTGCGCCTGACCTTTGGCAAGCCCTTTGGCTGGATCAGTCTTTTGCTGGAATTGCGCAGGTCTGCCCGTTGCCGTAATGACACTAATTTCTTTTTTGCTGTTCAGATTAGCAACAATCGAATCTGCCTGCAGTTTCATGGTGCCCTGTTCAATCACCACATTGCCTGTATAAGTGGTGACGCCAGTACGTTCACTAAAGGTCGCACGGTCTGCCAATAAAGTAATAGGCTGACTGCGGTCTGACGGAATTGCCCATGCACCTGCCGATGAAAGCACCGCCAAGCCCACAAGTGCTGCTTGTTTTATCAACGCTTTAGGAGCTGTAAGCTTAGATTTATGGTTCATACTTTCCTCGAATATTAAAAAATTCGTATTGCCCGTCATTTAAATTGGCTTTTAAGCCCTGACTGATAAAATCAGCCTGTGGAGATTGTACAGTCACTTGTTTTTCGGTACTGATTTCACGTGTTTTAGGAAACACATTCAACTCGACTGTTTCAAGCGTCAGTTTGCCTTGAGCGAGTAACTTGGTTGCTAGCACTTGATCTGACAACACAACCTTTTCATTGTCATTAAAACCTTGTGCCTGTTTAGCAAAAAAAGTGGCATCCACCGCGCCCGCTTTATACATAGAGGCATTCAAATTTTCCAGCTTAGAGGTTTTTTGCTGCATGTCTTGCTCTAAACGGTCAATTTGCGCACGCACATATAAATTGCCCTGCTCATCTGTTTGGGTCAGATGAATTTGCTCTGCACTATAAGTCATAGAGCGAGCAGCGTCAGTTTCCAGTTTTTTGCCTTTACCGCTGTAATAGTAATAACCACCACTTACAGCTGCAATTGCAATCGCAGTAACGTATAAAACTTTAGTATCCATAAGTGGGGCTGTAACTCAAACCTTTGAATGTATGACTTAATTAATGAGGGATGCTGAGATATTTTTCAAGTAAGCTTTGGTACACACCTTTGGCGGTTAAAATCATATCGCAGATTTCACGTACCGCACCGCGCCCACCCATGGCCTGTGTGACTAAATCGGCACGACGACGCACTTCAATATGTCCATTTGGCACTGTGACTTTCATCCCTGCAATCGAAAACGCTGAAAGATCAGGCCAGTCATCGCCCATATAGAGACAATCTGCAGGTGATAAACCTAACTTGGCACAGGCTTCCTGCAATGCAGTGCCTTTATCTTCACGTCCTTGGTAGACCAAATCTACACCTAAATCGGACATGCGTTTTTCGACAATATTACTTTTACGACCCGTGATGATAATGACTTTAACACCTGCTTGTTGCACCAGTTTCATACCTAAACCATCACGAATATCGAATGATTTAATTTCATCACCGCTGTTGGTTAAGGTGACAAAACCATCACTTAGAATTCCATCGACATCTAAAACCAAAGCTTCAATATGACGCGCTTGCTCTAATAAAATATAAGATGCCATTGTTTAGTTTACCCCTGCTTGAATCAAGTCATGCATACTGATCACACCAATGACTTTATTGGCATCATCCACCACCACAAACTGATTGATTTTACGGTCACGTAATTGTTCTAAAGCTTCAACTGCACGTGCTTCTTGTGAAATCGTTGCAGGATGTTGAGTCATCACTTGCCCAACTTGTAAATTCACATCAAAGCCCTGTTGTTTATCAATTAAACGTCGTAAATCACCATCGGTGAAAATGCCTAACAAGACGTCATTTTCATCGACAATTGTGGTTAAACCTAGACGTTTGTTTGAAATTTCGTATAACACTTTGTTCATTGGTGTATCTGGTGCAACTTTAGGTAATTCTGTACCGGTATGCATCAAATGTTTCACATGCAATAACAGGCGCTTACCCAAAGCGCCTGCAGGATGTGAACGAGCAAAATCATCGGCAGTAAAACCACGTGCATCAAGTAACGCTACAGCCAATGCATCACCTAATGCCAAGGTTGCAGTCGTACTTGAGGTTGGTGCTAAACCAAGTGGACAAGCTTCCTGAATATTGCCTAATGTTAAAGCGACATCAGCATTTTGTGGCATCGGCCCGCGATCATCACCGCTAATTGTGATTAGAGGAACTTCCAGATGTTTGATGAGTGGCATCAACATCATAATTTCATCACTTTTGCCGGAGTTGGAAATGGCAATTAAAACATCACCCCGTACCAACATTCCCAAATCACCATGCCCTGCTTCACCCGGGTGCATAAAGAAAGACGGCGTGCCTGTAGAGGCAAACGTCGCAGCCATTTTACGACCAATATGACCTGATTTTCCCATACCTGTGACCACAACACGCCCTTTGCAATGCAACATGATTTCGCAGGCACGGCTAAAACGCTGATCAATTTGCGTCGCCAAGACTTGTAATGCTTGTTCTTCTATTCTTAAAGTGTCTAAGGCTACAGATTGGAAATCAATGGTATTTGACATGTTTGGCATTCAACGTTCAACTTAAATTGAGTATTTTCTACACCTCAATAAAAGTGATTTATTGAAGCACATTTAATTTTCGCAATTTTAGCATATCTATGCAATTCTACACTTTGATTCTGCGTGTGTTTTTTGTTTTAACGCATTTTTGTATGCTGTTTTAATTAACTCGCTTTTTGACTCGAGTTTCAAATGAAAAACAATCATATTTGAGCTTAGGCTATTTATTTTATTGATTCAAAGTTGCAGATAAAGCTAAAGATAGAACTAGCTCAGAAGCATATTTCAACGAAAATGCTCTAAAAATTATGGATCAAACCCATCTATAAAGCTGACTGCAAGCAAGCTGTAACAAACAGCCATAAAAAAACGCTTATCTTTCGATAAGCGTTTTTTTAAATTTTGGAGCGGGAAACGAGACTCGAACTCGCGACCCCAACCTTGGCAAGGTTGTGCTCTACCAACTGAGCTATTCCCGCAATATGGAAGTGAATTATAGAGAATTTCATACAACTGTCAACTCTCTATGCTCCCAAGTGCTCAATTAATCAGCACGACGCCATACTGTACCTTGACGGGTATCTTCCAAGACCACACCTTGATCGAGCAAAGACTGACGAATTTCATCAGCACGGGCGAAATCTTTGGCTTTTTTGGCATCCTGACGTTGCTGAATGAAGTCTGCAATGGCTTGTTCAGATAAACCTAAAGCGTCCTGACCAATATCAGACTTCAGGAATTCGTCAACATCATGCTGCACCAAACCTAAAATATTGGTCAAATGACGCAAAGTCGAATAGTACACCGCCGCCTGATCTGCCTGCTGCTCTTTTACTGAACGGTTCAGCTCTTTATTGACTTCAAACAGAACTGCAATTGCTTCGGCTGTATTAAAGTCGTCTCGCATTGCGGCATTAAAACGTTCCACCAAAGCCTCATCTAACTGCTCAACTGTTTGCGTACCGTACGCTTGTTGATAAGCTTTAAATGAGTGATAGAAACGTGATAATGCGGTTTTGGCTTCTTTGAGTGCTACATCGGAGAAGTTTACAGGGCTACGATAATGCGATGACACAATAAAGTAGCGGATCACTTCAGGATGGAATTTTTCCATCACATCACGAATGGTGAAGAAGTTACCCAATGACTTCGACATTTTTTCGCCATCGACATTAATAAAGCCAACGTGCATCCAGTAATTTACATACTGCTCACCTGTTGATGCTTCAGACTGGGCAATTTCATTTTCATGGTGTGGGAACATTAAGTCTGAACCACCACCATGAATATCAAAATGATTACCTAAGCAGCAAGTCGACATCGCAGAACATTCAATGTGCCAACCCGGACGTCCATTGCCCCACGGCGAAGCCCAAGATGGTTCATTTTCTTTGGCATGTTTCCACAAAACAAAGTCAAATGGATGCTTTTTGTCGACTTCAACATCAACACGCTCAGACGCGCCCGCCTGCATGTCTTCTAGCTTGCGACCTGAAAGACGGCCATATTTGTCAAATTTTTCAACCTGAAAATAAACATCGCCATTACTTGCAGGATAAGCTGTGCCTTTATTGACCAAATTACCAATCATATTTTGCATTTGATCAATATATTCAGTGGCACGTGGTGCAGCATCAGGTTCAACACAGCCTAAGTTTGCCGCATCTTCATTCATGGCTTGAATAAAACGATCTGTTAAAGCTTGAATGCTCTCGCCATTTTCATTGGCACGTTTAATAATTTTGTCGTCAATGTCGGTAATGTTGCGGACATATTTCACATTCCAACCTTGACTGCGCAAAAAGCGAATGATGTAGTCAAATGCAACCATAACCCGCGCATGCCCGATATGACAGTAATCATAAACCGTCATGCCACAGACATACATGTCGATATGTCCTTCTTTACGCGGAACAAATTCAACTTTTTTTCGTTGCTCTGAGTTATATAGAACAAATGGTTGCATAGGTTTTCAAAATAGGTCTATTAAAAGATGCTCCATCTTAACCTAAGCATTATTTTTCATAAAGTTTTTCGATGTTTTTATTCTGTATGTGTCTGTGTGAAGAGAATATCGCGGATGATCCAAGCCTTCTCCCGAAGGAGAAGGAACTTTTTAATACCTGTACTTAGGCGTTTGCTGATCTTATACGGTTTGGCAAAGCTTATGCAGCATCACGTTTTTGTACCAAAATCGCGCCAACTGAATAGCCTGCGCCAAATGAACACAAGACACCATATTCACCGTTTTCGACTTCGTGTGCAGTACGGTGTAAAGCGATAATTACCCCTGCCGAAGAAGTATTGGCAAACTCATCTAAAATAATAGGTACTAAACCTGGTTGTGCTGCTTCTTTACCAACCACCAATTTCAAAATGAGTTCGTTCATGCTGGCATTGGCTTGGTGCAACCAGAAACGCTTCACCTCGGTTGGCGCAATCTGATTCTTTTCTAATTGCGCAGTAATCATTTTGGCAACTAAGGGGCAAACTTCTTTAAAGACTTTACGACCATCTTGATGGAAGCGTTTATCGTCAATATCTGCATTTTCACTTAAGTTTAAAAAACCGAAATTATTACGGATATTATTCGAGAACTGAGTAAACAGGTTCATGTCCAAAATTTCGAAACCTGCTTTGGTTTCAGTGTCTTCCAAAATTGAAGCGGTTGCTACATCACCAAAAATAAAGTGGCAGTCACGTGAACGGAAATCGTTATGACCTGAGGTAATTTCGACATTCACCAACAGTACGCGGCGCGCACCTGCTTTAATCGCATCATGCGCTTGCTTAATGCCGAAAGTCGCAGCAGAACATGCCACGTTCATGTCATAGGCATAACCTTGAATACCAAGCGCAGTTTGAATTTCAATCGCCACCGCAGGATAAGCACGCTGCAAGTTTGAGCAAGACAAAATCACCACATCAATATCTTCTGCGGTCACGCCTGCATTTTGCATGGCTTGTTTTGCAGCAATTACACCCCATTCTGCTTGTAGCGAAATTTCATCATCCCCGCGTTCACGCAAATTTGGACGTAAACGGTTAATGTCCAGAATACCTGTTTTTTCTGACACGTAACGGCGTTTTACCCCAGAGGCTTTTTCGATAAAGTCAGCACTTGAGCCACGACGTTCTTCAAGCTCACCTGCTGCAATTTTGTCAGCATTGAGCTGATTATACTGTTCCACATAAGCATTTAAACTTTCGACCAACTCTTCATTGGTAATAACATCTTCTGGGTGATAAAGACCAGTACCTATAATGCGAATGCCCATGTAAAACTCCTTCTAGAAATTACTAATATCTTAACTGATTCCGAGCTTTTCCCATACTTTTTGCAGCCGAGTTGCAGAAATTGGTATTTTGGTTTTCATGGGTTGAGAGAACAACGATATGCGTAATTCTTCCACCATAAAGTACAATTCCTTGAGTCGGGCATCTTGTTTGTGTTTAAACAATTTGTCCATCCAAGGGTCAATTTGGGCGATGGCAGCATCGTCTCTTTGCAAGTTGTTGGGTAAGCGGTCTAAACGTAATAACAACGCTTTCAAATAGCGCGGATATTCGCTCCACACCTCTACAGGCTTGCTATACACAAAGTCTGCCAGATGCATTAAGTCCAGCTGATCTTCTATATCATCCATATTTTTAGCAAAAACTGCTTCATCAAGCATAAGAAGCTGACGGCGGATGTCTTGCCATGCAATATAAATTTCATTAAAGATACGCAGCGTGGTTTGACCATGACTGAGGAAAGTCTTTTTTACCTCAAGCTGCAACTTTTGAAACTCTTCCAAGTTGACTGGTAAGTCACCAATAATGCTTTGCAATGTTGCATAGATCAACATTTGCTCAAGTTGAGCTTTATCACCCAAAGGCGAATACGCCAAAGCCAAGGGTTTATCAATTTGTTTTTTCAATTGGCGTGATAAATCACCCAATTGCACATATAGCAAACGAATCACGCCTTCACGGTGCTGACGAATCGCCTCACTCTGATCATTAAAGGTTTGAATCACCACACCCGATTCATCTTTTGGTAAAAGCTCTGCAAATGTTTTGCTTGGTACCAACGCCTGATATTGCTTAACCACTACGCCCGTAACTTTTTGCGAAGCTTCAAATACAAATCGTTCAGGAAAAGTTTGAAATTCTCCGTGCACCTGCTTTACAGGACTATGCGTTTCGGTATGGCAACGCGCTTTTAATTCAGATAAATCACGACCTTGCTCAATCACCCGCCCTTTTTCATCTAGCACTTTAATGAACGGCAATAAATACGCATCTACCCGCTCAAAGCTAAAGTCTTTTTCGGTGATGTGTTCAGCACGTAATTGAAATGCCAAAAAGCTAAAAATGTGCTCGCGTAAATTTACCGCATCAACACGTTGTAGCAACTTTCGAGCTGTGTCTGGAATAGGCACCAAATGACGACGCTTATCTTTAGGCAAAGTCTTGAGCAAGGCTTCAATTAAATTTTCACGCCAACCCAGAACACCCCACGACCAGATATTTTCATCGACCTGTGCCAACGCTTGCACTGGAATTTTAACGGTTGCGCCATCTTCATCATGGCTGGGGTCAAAACGGTAACTGGCCGCCAAGCGCAGCTCACCATTACGCAAATAGTCAGGAAATTGCTGCGTGGTCGGACGATCATTCAGCCAAAGTGCATCATCTTCCACAAATAAATAACGTGGATTTTGCGGCTCTACTGTGGCACGCCAATCTTCAAAGGAACGACGGCTTGCAACTTCTGCAGGTACTTTGGCGGCATAAAATTGATAAATAGTTTCTTCATCAACAACTAAATCACGACGACGTAATTTATCTTCAACCCGTTCCACTTCTTCCAGTTTAAGCAGGTTGTGTTTTAAAAATGGTGGGGTAATGCCCAAGTTGCCTGTGGTTAAAGCATCACGTAAGAATATTTCATGGGCGGCTTCCTGATCGACCTTTTCGTAATTGACAGGACGTTTCGGCTCGATAATTAGACCAAACAGCGAAATTTGATCATAGGCATTCACCACGCCTGCTTTTTTAGACCAATGTGGTTCAAAATAGTGATGCTTCAGCAAATCACGTGCAGCCAATAAAATCCATGCAGGTTCAATTTTTGCCAAGGTGCGTAGATACACTTGCGAAGTTTCTACCATCTCAAATGCCATGACCCACGGTGTATTGGTTTTATGCAAAGTCGATGCAGGGAAAATTCGTGCTTTTTGTTGGCGTACTGCCATAAACACATTGCGCTCATCGGTTTTATTGGCAATAAAAGAAAGCAACCCTGTTAATAACGCCCGATGCAGATTTTCATAACTGGCTTTTTTCTCATTAAACGACAGTTTTAAGCCACGCGCCAAATCCACCAATTGTTCATGAGTTTTCTTCCATTCACGTAAACGCAACCAACTTAAAAAATGCTGACGGGCAAAAGTACGACGTTTGTTTTCACTCATGCCATCACGGTTTTCGTGTAAAGTTTCCCACAATTTTAAATAGAATAAAAAGTCAGAATCTGCTTCACGGAACAAAGCATGTTTTTGATCGGCTTGCATTTGTTTGTCTGCAGGACGTTCACGCGGGTCTTGTACCGCCAATGCCGCTACAATAATCAGGACTTCATTTAACACCCCAAAATGCGCACCGCCTAAAATCATACGTGCCAGTCTTGGATCAATCGGCATTTTTGCCATTTGCTGACCAATTTTGGTTAAGCTGCTGCCTTGAAGCTCGCCTTTATTAGCGGTGGATTTAGTGGAATTATTCGGATGATTGTCTCCCTTTTGCGTCGCAGAGCTGCTCATTCCGTCTAAAAGAGGGGCTTTACCCTTCTCAATCATCGCACCCAGTTCAATCAACAGCTTACGACCATCATTGACTAAACGATGATCTGGCGGCTCAATAAAATCAAAATCTTCGAGCGTACCCAAGCCCAAACTTTGCATTTGTAAAATGACCGATGCCAAGTTGGTGCGTTTAATTTCAGGTTCAGTAAACTCTAGGCGACTTAAAAAATCTTCTTCTGAATACAGGCGAATACAAACGCCTGGCGCAATACGACCACAACGTCCTTTACGCTGATTCGCTGCTGCCTGAGATACTGCTTCAATCGGTAAACGCTGCACCCGTGAGCGATAGTTATAACGTGAAATACGTGCAAAACCGCTATCAATCACATAGCGGATATTGGGTACAGTGAGTGCGGTTTCAGCGACGTTGGTGGCAATAATAATGCGACGACCACCACCTGAAGGATTAAAGATTTTTTGTTGTTCCGCCAAAGCCAAACGCGCATACAACGGTAAAATTTCAGTATGACGCGGTCCATGCTTATGCAAGGTTTCTTGCAGCTCCCGAATTTCCTGTTCAGTACTGGCAAAAATTAGAATATCGGCATGTTCAGGATGACCTTTTTCCTGTGCATCGGCAAAGCATTCTTCTACCGCTTGCACCACTGCGCGTGGCAAGTTTTCTTCAAAGTCATCAAACTCATCATCATCACTACCACCAATGCTTAATTCAGAAATTGGACGATAACGTACTTCGACAGGATAGCTTCGACCTTCGACCTCAAAAATAGGTGCGCCGTTAAAATAGTTACTAAAACGCTGCACATCTAAAGTTGCAGAAGTGATGATGACTTTTAAATCAGGGCGACGTGGCAAAAGTTGCTTTAAATAGCCCATAATGAAGTCAATATTTAAAGAACGCTCATGCGCTTCATCTATAATAATGGTGTCGTATTTATTTAAATAACGATCATTGGCAAGCTCTGCTAACAAAATACCATCGGTCATTAAACGGACAATTGAATCTTGCGAACCCTGTTCATTAAAACGAACTTTAAAGCTGATGGACTCACCTAACTTTTCGCCAACTTCTTCGGCAATACGCTGCGATACACTACGCGCAGCAAGACGTCGTGGCTGAGTATGACCAATTAACCCCGTTAAACCACGACCTGCCAACATTGCAATTTGTGGTAACTGTGTAGTTTTCCCTGAACCTGTTTCACCCGCCACAATAATGACCTGATGTTGCTGAATTGCAGTAATCAACTGTTCGGCAGATTGAGTCACAGGTAAATCTTGATTCAACTTAATGTTGGGAATGCGCTGTGCACGCTCCAACACTTTTAAATTAGATTTTTCAAATAATTCCTGATATTGCTTTGGATTGGCATCTTTGCCTTTTCGTAGTCGATTTAAACGATGACGATCACGCGCCAAAACGAGGTGGTCTACATTTAAATGACTCTGCACAGAATACGCTTCCTAACCAAAACACAAACGCGTATTTTACGCTGTAATGCCTTTAAGCGAAAGAACAGTGATTTAGAATGCGTATTTAAAAAGTTTTAAATCCCCCCTTGAATTTCAAAATAGCATCCCCATATAGATGTATGTTCACCAATTGCTTGAAATGGGTTGTATTTGAACCTGAAAAATAGGTTGTCATGCAATCATCATCATTTTGAGGCCTAATAAAGACTCAATAATACTGTGATGAAAGTGTACGCTTTTTACATACTCATTTGTTTTTCCGATGCTAGTAATGTAAAAATACCATTTCAGCAATAAAACAAAATTAGATACTCTATTGCCAACGAAATACAAACCTTAATCATGGAGACAATGATGAGCTTAATCAATACTGAAGTTAAACCATTTAAAGCAAATGCATACCACAACGGTCAATTCATTGAAGTAACTGAAGCTGATCTTAAAGGCAAATGGTCTGTAGTATTCTTCTACCCTGCTGACTTCACTTTCGTTTGCCCAACTGAGCTTGGTGACCTTGCAGACAACTACGCAGAATTCCAAAAATTAGGCGTTGAAATCTATGCAGTTTCTACTGACACTCACTTCACGCACAAAGCTTGGCACGATTCTTCAGAAGAAATCAAAAAAATCCAATACGTAATGGTTGGCGACCCAACTTGGACGCTTTCTAAAAACTTCGAAGTATTAATCGAATCTGCTGGTCTTGCTGACCGTGGTACTTTCGTAATTGATCCAGAAGGTAAAATCCAAATCATCGAAATCAATGCTGGCGGTATTGGCCGTGATGCTCAAGAACTTCTTCGTAAAGTTAAAGCAGCTCAATACGTTCACGCTCACCCAGGTGAAGTATGCCCAGCTAAATGGAAAGAAGGTGATGCAACTTTAGCCCCATCTATCGACCTAGTAGGTAAAATCTAAGTTTTAGATTAAACCACTCAAAAAAACCACGCATATTTTGCGTGGTTTTTTTTAATCAGAACATCACCCTTTTCTACCTTATTTATTCATATTTCATCTCTAGAATAGAAAATGTAAAAACATTACAACACTACAATCGAATCTGTACCGGTAACAGTTGTGAGATTTATTTTTGAGGGCTGTTCTATGAAAAAATTATTTTTACTTTCAACATTAATAGCATTTTCAGTGCCAGCTTTAGCTGATTTCAACTGTAATGGCAGCATTAAAAATCGAACTATTGATGATAATGTCAAAGTGCATAAACAATGTGTTCTTGATCATGTGACTATTAAGGGCAACCTAATGTTGCATTCCAACTCACATACGGCAATTAAAAATAGTACGATTGATGGCAATTTAGAATCTAAAGGAAACTTTAGTCAGGTTAATGCACATGCCAACCGCATTGATGGCAATATCCAACTCGAAGATGGGCGTAACATCCAACTCACGTCAAACCGTGTAAATGGCAATATTCAACTTAAAGATAATTCAGGCTCAATCGTTGTAAAAAATAACCGCGTGAATGGCAATTTAGAATGTGAAGATAACCGCGTAAAACCGACTGGCGGCACAAACCGTGTTTCTGGTGACAAAGAAGATCAATGTCGTCATCTATAAAATCTAGTCTTTCAATCATTTTATTTAAATGAATGACTATTCATGTGCAAAGCATAAACACCACATCCTAAATGTGGTGTTTTATTTCGCTTCATAATAGTTTTGTCGTTTTTGGCACGTTTAGGTTGCGCAAAAAACTTATATTCAAAAGTTACAATTCTGTAATACTTTTTAGCAAGCACTTCACTTATGTTCAAAATAAGCAGATTTATTCTGTGAAAAATAATATAAAAAATAAAGGAGTTGCTTATGGGTAAAACACTTGCCGTGACATCCTGGACATACAGTGCATCTTCACGTTATTTAAAAATATTTTACGAAAATGGCTCTGGGGATTTATTCCATCCTGTACCACAATTTATTTATGACAACTTATTAAGACGCAGTGATAAAGCAGCTTTTGTGAGTAAATATTTAGCATACGATTTAAGCTTTAACCGTATTTCCATTCAATAATTGATTTTATTAAACTTTGAGCATCCACATAACGATCCAATCTAAAAATAGATTGGATCGTTTTAAATAGGTAAATAACTTCAAATATTAATACACTTCTTGAATCAATTTAAAGCGTTCCTGTTCACGGTCATCATCCAAAGTAATACTCTCCGTGAACATATCAAGCGGTCTGGCCCAAATAGAATAATCGCCATATAAGCATTGATAAACCACCAATTTCTCTTGGGTTTCACTGTGTGTAGCCACATGCAGCACTTGATACAATTGCCCTTTATAATGTTGATAAATCCCTTTTTTAAGCATTTTACAATCCCAATCTTACAGAATGGCATTACTGTACAATAAAAACTGTAACCATTCTCAAGATTTCACCTTATCAGAAAAAATGAATCGCATCGGCATATTTTTCTCTAATTTATCGTTCTAATCTACACAACAAAAAAATATCTAAACCCATTACATTATTTGAACAATTTTAAGCTTCAAATTGATTGTTTTTTGGTTATATTCGCATTATCCCATCTTAAGTGGATGTAAAAAAAGGAAACATGATAATGAATAAACTTCTTATTGCTTTAGGTCTTGCTGCCACTGTAGCACTTGTAGGTTGTGCAAAAGAAAAAGCACCAGAAACAGGGGCAACTACGGGTGAACACTTAGAAAACGCTGCGGCTCAAGCTGCACATGATGCCAAAGATGCAACACATGAAGCTGCTACTGCTACAGCAACTGCGGTAGATAACGCAGCGCAAGCAACTGAAAATGCTGCACACAATGTTGCAACAGCAACAGAAAACGCAGCTGATGCGACTGTACAAGCTGCTAAAGATGCAACTGCTGCGACTGCAGGTGCGGTTGAACAAGGTGCTGCAAATGTGAAAGAAAAAGCACAACAATAATTTGATTGTATAAAACAAAAACTCCTGAGCAAGTTCTCAGGAGTTTTTTATTCAGCACGATTTAATTAGGGTCTGTTGACAATTCGTCTATGTTTGCGACATGAGAGATATATCTCGCAAGGTTTTTTAGCTGATATAAGGCATGGGACAGGAAATTTACTCATTCTAAATGACTGGCACATAACGTAATAGCAGCAAAAAATATGCTTGTACCCTTGCGCAGCAAACAAAGCAGTGCTTTGTTTTTGCTCATGTGGCTAAAACTTTCACAGATTGCGTTATAAAACTTGAAAATAAACCCGTTATTCCCTGCGTTTCATGCCTAATCTGCTCAGTTTTAGCCTACAGCGCAAGCCATTTATGAAATATCAACAGACCCTAGTAAACCTAAATCCTGCCGCAACTATAACGCCGCTTTTAAATTACAACCATAGCCCATGGTCTGTTGTACTTGGCGGTAACTGGTGTAACGATTCAAAATAAAATCATAATAAGATTCTGCATTGGCAAAATTTTCAGCCAAATTTTCCTGCTCTGCACGCGGTAATTTTACATCTTTAAGAAAATCTAGATTGTTATGTCCTAAGCGATATAACTCAGCAAAATAACCATTCATCATATCGCAATAAGCAATTTTAGTCGGCTTTAAAGCAGTACTGGCGACCAAATGCTGATTCAAAGTTTGTAAGTTATTTACATCTAAAGGGAATTGATGCGCAAATGCGATATTTTCGACTTGTTTAAATTGTTTGAAGTCTTGCGCCAATTTGACATTTAAAGCATCTATACGCTGTTGTAATGCAGTCGCATCCTGAACCTGATATTGCTTTGGATCAATTTTTACTTGAGTTTGCTGTGGATTGCTACACGCACTTAATCCACACACCACAAGCAAACCACCATAAACGAAAGGCTTCATTAATTTACTCATCAATTCATACATCAGGCTTATTATGCCTGAAAGCATCTGCAAATTTAATGATATCGCTCATCTTAATATTTCATAAAGAAATGACGGATATGATTTGCCAATCTACCTAGAGTTGGGCAAAGTAGATAAAAACATGGAGTAAATAATATGACCTTATTAGAACAACTGAATATAAAGCATCCTATTTTTCTTGCTCCAATGGCTGGCGTTTCTACTCCCGAACTTGCAGCCGAGGTTTCTAATCAAGGTGGTTTTGGCTCACTCGGTTTAGGTGCAAACACGGTAGATGCTGCACGTGAGCAAATTTTACGCACTCAAGAACTGACTGATTTTCCATTTCAGGTCAATTTCTTTTGCCATGAATCAAGTCCACTAGATGAAGTCGCTGCACAAGCGTGGATTGCACATTTTCAGCCAATCTTTGAACGCTATGGCGCAACTGCACCGAGTCAACTAAATTGTATTTATCCAAGTTTTAAAGACCATGATGGATATTTAGATCTTGTACTAGAAACTAAACCACAAGCCGTCAGTTTTCACTTCGGGATTCCGCATGCGCATCAAATTCAGGCTTTAAAAGATGCAGGAATCATTACTATGGTTTCAGCAACCAACTTAGCCGAAGCTCAAGCCATTGAAGCAGCGGGAATTGATGTCATTATCGCCCAAGGCATTGAGGCAGGTGGACATCGGGGTATCTTTAACCAAACTTTTGATAGTGCAATTAAAACCAGCGATTTAGTACAACTGATTCGTGAACATTGTACCCTGCCAGTGGTTGCCGCAGGTGGCATTATGAATGGTCAGCAAGCACAGTTAATGCTGAAATTGGGCGCTTCTGCGGTACAGCTGGGTACAGCTTTCGTGCAATGTAAAAGTTCCAATGCCAATCCAGCTTATCGACAAGCTTTATTTCAGCAAAACATTACTCAAATTACCGACAGCATCTCTGGACGTCCTGCCCGTGGTTTAATTAATCATTGGCATACACAGGTAGATACACCAAATCGTTTAACTGTGCCCACCTATCCATATACGTATGATCTTGCAAAACAGTTGCATGCAGCAGCCGTCACACAAGGTGAGCAAGGTTATGCGCCATTCTGGGCAGGCAGTAATGTTAGCCAAATTCGTGAATTAGAAGCTGCAGATTTAATCAATCAATTGGTGCTAGAGATGATTCACGCACATTAAACAAGAATACAACCGCTCTGCTTTAAACAAGCAAAGCGGTTAAGAGTGAAATTTTAACTATAAAATCAAAATCTTAAATGCTAATCAAGTATCCAGTAAATTAACACTTTCTACTTGTACATCACTCATGATTTCACCATGTGCCAATAACTGATTGAAGTAGTCCTCCACCACTTTAAATTGTTCGGCAGTACTTTCAACTTTATACATGTTTTGGCGAAACTCATTACTTGAACGTAAACCTTTGGTGTACCAAGCAATGTGTTTACGTGAAATTCGACAACCTGAATATTCCCCATAAAACTCATAAAGCTCGGCTAAATGCCCCAATAAGACTTTTTGAACTTCTGCAATACTCGGTGCGGCAAGCAACTCCCCTGTTGCTAAATAATGTGCAATTTCCCGAAAAATCCACGGACGTCCCTGTGCTGCACGTCCAATCATAATGGCATCAGCACCTGTGTAATCTAGTACATATTTGGCTTTTTCAGGGCTATCTATATCACCATTGGCAATGACTGGAATCTGCAACATACTTTTCACGTCTTTAATCAGTGAGTAACGTGCATGATTTAAATACATATCTTCACGGGTACGACCATGCAAAGCCAAAGCGGCAATACCAGCTTGTTCCGCACGCTTTGCCACACGTAAGATATTTTCCTGACCATTTAAAAAACCCAAACGGGTTTTAAGGGTTACAGGTACATCAACCGCAGCAACGACAGTATCTAAAATACGTGCCACCAAATCTTCATCTTGCAACAAGGCAGACCCCGCCAATTTATTACAGACTTTTTTGGCAGGACAGCCCATATTGATATCAACAATTTGCGCCCCGTTGGCCACCTGATAGCGTGCTGCTTCCGCTAAATCATGCGGATCTGAACCTGCAATTTGTGCAGAAATTGGCGCAAGCTCCCCATCAAAATTGGCACGATACAAACTCTTTTTACTCATGCGCAAAGTTTTGTCAGATGTCATCATTTCACTGACTGCATGCCCAGCTCCAAAGTATTTGCACAGTGAGCGAAATGGCCGATCAGTAACGCCTGCCATTGGGGCAACAATCAAATTATTTGACAGTTGATAGGGACCAATATACATATATATTCTTAACTTTAATGATTGGCATAGTATACTGCATCTGCCCTTTGGGCTCATCCATTTGGAACGAGTTTTCCCTATCTATGAAAGACACTGTATTCACTTCTTTGATGAAACCCTTCAGCGTGCTCGCCTTATCCATAAGCTTAGCAGCCTGTGGAGACAGCGCATGGTGGTCTAAGGACAATGAGCCGACCTTGGAAGCAGAACACATTCGCAAACTGATTCCTAACCGTGTCAGTGAACGCAGTGCTTGGGCTAAAGATATTTATGATATTTCTGAGCAATTGGGTATTCCACAAACTAAAGAAAATATGTGCACCATTATTGCTGTGGTTGATCAGGAATCTAACTTTGTAGCAGACCCACAAGTTTATGGTTTGGGTGAAAAAGCTGTTAAAGAAGTGCAAGATCGTTTAGATGAAAAATTTAAAGACAAACTGGGCGAAGCAATTGGCGGCACGGTTGCAGGCTATTTTCAGGATGTGCTGAAAAACCACCCTAGCCCTGAAGATAACTATTTGAGTCAAATGCGTCGGGTAAAAACTGAACGTGAATTAGATGAACTATACCGTGAAATTTTTGACTACATGGCAAAGCATTATCATGTTTCCGCACTAACAGGTGCTGCCAAACTGTTTGGTCAAAATATTGGTGAAAAACTTAATCCAATTACCACTTTAGGCTCGATGCAAGTGCATATTAGCTATGCCAAAGAGCATAAACGTCAAAGTGGTAACATCGCAGAGTTACGCAGTGATCTATATACCCAGTATGGTGGCTTATATTATGGGATTCATCGTTTAATGATGTACCCTGCTGACTATGATCAACCGCTATACCGTTTTGCTGACTATAACTCGGGCATGTATTCGAGCCGCAATGCTGCATTCCAAAGTATGCTGAATGATTTAACCGAAGCTGAACTCGATTTAGATGGCGACTTACTTCTTTACGCTAAAGATGGCGGCGTGCGTAATGCAAAGAGTGAATCTGAACGTGAATTAATTGCTGTTTTTGCCAAACATAATATTTTGGTTACACCACGACAAATTCGTGCAGACTTAAAAAAAGAAAAAGAAAAGAAATTCGAAGATACTGCGACCTATCTGGCTGTAACTAAACTCTATAAAGCTCAAACGGGCAAAGAGCCATTTTATGCCATGATGCCGCAAGTGGTCATTTCAGGGCCTAAACTGAGTCGAGATTACAACACCAATTGGTTTGCTACGCGAGTCAATGGACGTTATAAAACATGCATGCAAAAAGCCAAAAATATAAAAATCTAGCCCTATTTGATTTTGATGGGACCCTGTGCAGCAAAGACAGTTTTACAGGGTTTATTTTCTATGCTTTATCTAAGCGGCATATTTTTAAGCAAGGACTTAAAATCTTGCCTTGGATTCAGGCTTACTATTTAAAAGTTTATCCTGCACATGCCATGCGCCCTAAATTGTTTAATGCTATGTTTAAAGATGCAAATACAGCTGAAATATTAGCACTTGCACAGCGCTACGCAGTAGATTTAATACATGATCTTAACCCACAACTATTACAACAATTAAAGCAGCATCAATTCAATGGAGATGAAGTGGTGGTTGTTTCTGCAAGTGTAGATATTTATTTACAGTATATTTGTCAGCAGTTAAATGTCGCTTTGATTTGTACTGAAACAGCAATTGAAAAGCAGCAATTTACAGGGCGATATTCAACACCTGATTGCAGTCAGGAACAAAAGAAAATACGGATTTTAGAACAATATGATTTAGAAAATTATGCTGCTATTTATGCGTATGGTAATAGTGATGAAGATGATGCCATGCTGAGTTTAGCGACTTATTCTTATATGGTGGGTAGTGATCATTCATTGCCAGAAATTGTAACTTATAAAAAACTGGCTTGATTTTGATGAATGATATAATAAAACCACAATTTGAATTGTGGGTTTTTTAAGTTACATGTAGCGGATGCCGCCTATGGTGATTACTTTTTTATACCCAGAATAGAAAATAAAAATAGAGTTTTCTCTTAATAAAATAGCTGATGATTCTGCATAAAAATAACGACTACAACACCTAAAGCAATAAAAAAGGTGACACTTTACAGCATCACCTCTAATTCAAAATAGAAGTATAGTTTTAAACCAAGATCAATCACTTAATCTATTCGTACTAAACAACTCATTTGTAAGTCACTTATTTCTTAAATGGAAAAGCATATTTCACAATACGTTTAAGCACACTGCCGTACTGTTTAACTAAGCTCGCATTGTTGTAGTTCAAGCCATACTTTTCACACACAGCTTGTACTTTTGGAGCCATTTTACGATAGCGACGTGCAGGAATATCTGGATATAAATGGTGTTCAATTTGATGGCTTAAATGTCCTGTCAAAATGTGGAATGCTTCAGAACCTGTAAGATTCGATGAACCACGAATTTGACGCATATACCAGTGACCACGGCTTTCGTTTTGCATCACAGACTTTGGAAATACTTCTACATCCTTCGTAAAGTGACCGCAGAAAATAATGCTGAATGTCCAAATATTACGAATACCATTCGCAACCAAGTTCCCTGTAAACACTGGTAAAGCCGAAGGGCCTGCAATCAATGGAAAGAACACATAATCTTTAAACAATTGTTTTCCAATTTTCTTCTGCATAGGTTGCCATTCTTTTTTGGCTTGGGCTTTGCTTTTACGGCCATTCAAAATTTTACCAATTTCTAAATTCTGAATGGCAACACCCCATTGGAACAGTAAGCAGAAAGGAATACTGTATAAAGGTTGCAATAAATAGCCTGATCTCCAGCGCTGTTCTGGGAACAAACGCACCAAACCATAGCCAATATCATCATCCATACCTTTAATATTGGTATAAGTATGGTGTTTAAAGTTATGGGTTTGACGCCAGTTGTCTGAAGTACCTACCGTATCCCATTCATAACTTGCACCATTGAATTTAGGATCATTCATCCAGTCATACTGACCATGCATGACATTATGACCTAATTCCATGTTTTCCATAATTTTGGCAAAGCCTAACAAGCCTGTACCCAAAACCCATGCTGGCGGGAACCATCCTGCGAACAATAAGGCACGACCTGCCATTGAGCTATAACGAATGGTTGAATAAACACGGCGGATGTATTTAGCATCTTTTTCGCCAATATCATCCAAAACTTCTTGTTTAATGGCGTCTAATTCACGTGCAAGCTCATCTAATTCAAATTGAGTGAGTTCACGGTTTTTAGGATTGCGGAAATATTCTATTTTTACTGGCATATTCATAATCGGAACTCGCTTATAAATCAATAATTAAATCGGTTTGTGCTGAATTGACGCAGATTTTCAATTGGTTATTCGGTTCGCTGTTTTGAACACCATCGACCAAGTTTTTAGTTGAACCTTCAGCCTTGTTGCATACGCATTTATGGCAAATTCCCATACGACAGCCGTATTTAGGTTTAATATTTTGCTGTTCCAGACTTTCTAAAATGGACTTGCCTTTTGGAATAGTGACAATCTTTTTCGATTGAGTCAGTGTAACTTGTACCAAACCAACATCGTCACTTAACACAGGGGTCATGCTAAAAGCTTCTGTTTTCAGCAAAGCAGCTTGTGCAAATAATTGTTCAGCTTGCGTGGTAAAACCCGATGGGCCACATGCAAACACTGCACTTTGCTCGATTTGTGCCAAGTCTTGTAAATGTTCTGCATTTAAACGGCTGTGCGCCACACTCGGCTCTTGAGTATAAAACACTTGAAATTTAAAGTTTGGATATTGTTGTGCCCATGCTTCAAACTGTGCTTTAAATGCTGCGTCTGCAAAGGTTTTTACCCAATACATTAAAGTTACTGGAGTGCTACCAAGACGACCTGATTTCGCCATGTCTTGTAGCAAACTATACATTGGTGTGATACCACTACCCGCTACCAATAGAATTAAAGGCTGGGCTTGTGCAGGCAGTTGCATATCACCATAAGGCGCACCAAATTCCAAAGTATCACCAACTTTGGCTTGCTCAACCAGCCATGTGCTGACTTTGCCCTGATCAACTTTTTTTACCGTCAATAAAACGTGTTGTGCATCAAGCTGAGTCAAACTATAGGTTCGCTCATAGCGTACGCCTTGAATTGTCACATAAACAGGATGATGCTGCCCTGCTGCGCCAATTTGGAATTTTTTATTGAATTGCAAAGTAAAGCTCACTACACCTTGTGCAGCGGTATCTTTTTTTACAATTTTGCCGAGTGACTGATTCACCGACCATAATGGATTAATTTTTTGCAACCAGAAATTGGCGGCATAAGGGTCTAGTACTGCAGTTGCAATACTGGTTAAGGGAGATTTTCTTTTTTCAGTTAGCTGCATGATTCAGCACCACCCGATGAAATTTTAATTATTATACATATGTATATATATTTGTATATACACCTGTATTGTTTCTAATCATTTCACAAGTACTGGCGCAACCGCTATAATGCCTCTAAGCTTATAAATTATTGAAAATATGACTCAGCCTGCCATGAAAACAAACCATGATGTGACTTTTCCAGAATCTGAAACGGTTCATGAGCCTCTTGTCGTGCGTACGGTTGGGCGTAAAGCTACCATTACCAAACAAGAATTATTTCAGGCAGCATTAAATTTAATTGGCCCACAAAAAAGTATCGCATCTTTAAGTTTACGTGAAGTTGCACGTGAAGCAGGCATCGCACCAAACAGTTTTTATCGTCATTTTAAAGATATTGATGAACTCGCGATTGAACTGATTGATCGTGCAGGTGTGGTGTTGCGTCAAATTCTGCATGAAGCACGTTTAAAAGCATCTAAACAAAACAGTATTATTCGCAGCTCGGTTGAAGTATTTATTGAACAATTAGATACCGATGAAGGCAATTTAAGTCTGCTATTACGTGAAGGTTATACGGGTTCAACCTCTTATAAGCTAGCTGTTGAGCGCCAATTGAATTATTTCCAGCAAGAATTGCAGGATGATTTAATTCGTTTAGAACGTTTAAATAACAGCAAGTTAGCGCATCCCGATATTGTCGCAAAAGCCATTACCCAGTTGGTGTTTAATATGGGCGCTAAAGTCATTGATATGCCTGCGACTGAACGTAAAGAAACCGCTGAACAAACCATGACCATGATTCGCATGATTTTAGAAGGTGCACGACATTTGGATGATGCCAAAATTCGTTAACATAACACAGGATAAATCGGGCGATTTTCCTGAATCAGGTCACGCCCGTTTGAGCATTTAATTGCTAGACTTCGCTGTTAAGCGTGTTGTTTTTGAATTAATTGCTGCACATGTGTTGCCGTGGTTTCAGGATTTTCCAAAGGAAACATGTGTCCTCCCTCGACCACACTAAACTCAATTCCATAAGTTTTTTGCATGCCTTGCGGTAAACCTTGCAAATAAAATGGGCTATGCCTTGCTGTAATTAAATGCACAGGTACATCTGGGGCTTTGCGTGGTGTGCGCCACCACCATGCAGGTACGGTTCTAAAAATTTCAGCTTCTACCCGTTTTGGAATTGTTAAAGTCACACCACCTCTTTGTGCATCGACTTGTATGCCGCTGGCAAAATAATCTTCAAAACATTGTGCATCAAATTTTTTAAATAAACGGTTATGCCGCAAAGCTTGATAGGCTTCTGCATGGCTAGCCCAATGATCTCGACGCTTCATGGTCACGGCGGCAGGTGTGAGTTGATCTACATATTTCAGTTTAAATTTTTGTAAAATTTCAAATAATGCCGACTTCGATCCAATCACAAAAGGTGGATCCATAATAATCAATTGAGAAAATAAATCTGGACGCTGATAGGCACACATCAGGGTTAATAATGAACCAAAAGAATGCCCTAAACCAATCACTTGTTGCTTTGGAAACTGCTGCTCAATGTCCTGAATCACTTGATGAATCAAATAGGTCCACTTATAGGTCACAGGAAATTCTGCTTGCATACCAATCAGTGGAATTGCCTTTAAATGATAATCTGCTTCAAAACATTGAAAAAACTTTTGATAACTGGCAGAAGGAATACCATTGGCATGGGTAAAATGAATTGCAGCTTTAGTCATTTAAAATACGCTTAAAAGAAGAATATCGGGTCTGTGACTTGATCTATGCGTACGCGCTTACAGATTCAACACTTGGCACATCAATCATAGATAAAAGATCAACAGCCTTTAAACTACGCATACCACTGGGTTTTGCAAATGACCGGAATGCTGAAAAAGATGAATTATGAGTCATTTTAATGACACATAAGCACTGGTTGCTACTTTGTTTAAGTCCGTGATGTGAAAAATCTCGCACAAAATTTTTATTGCGATATTAAAAAAGCACCCGCTAAACTGCTCCGTAAAAATGAGGCGCAATGCCCAACTTAAAACGTGCAATTTAGAAGATGCCAAATATTTAAAAAAGTGATTGATTAAAACCGACTCAATACAAATACACCGTCTAGACACCTGTATTGAATGCACTCTTTATGGCTTTACCACCACCATCACCTGAATTGCTTCAGGCGTGACCGACAAACCATCTAATAATGCAACACCTTCTTTTTGCAATTTCTGTAAACGTGTAATTTCATCTTCACGAATACTTGGGTTAAATTGCTTCAAATAGCTTAAACGGTCAATTTCATATTGCCATTTTTTGCTATATACATCTTTAGCTTGTTGCTTAAATTCAGGCAATGCAGCTTTAGCCAACTCCAAAGCCTGTGTATAACGCGCTTCAATCGCGTCACGGCGTGCTTTCACCACTTGACGACAACTGTTGCCATCTAAATGATGTAAATAAGGTTTTAAAATTTCAGGGGCAATTTTTTGCGATAAATCCTGCCCTTTTTCGCTCAATAAGACACGAATGAGTTGCTGTGGCAAGCTTGATGGCAAATTCAGGGCTTTAGGTGCAATGACATCCACTTTGAACCAGACTTCGAGCAACACAGAACCTTGTGGCAAAGCGGCAGATTTTAATACCGCAACGTTGGTGCTACCAAAACCTTGTGTATTGATCATTTCCATCACGCTTTCTGTGAATGGATGCTCTAGGGTCAAATACTGTGCATCTTCACGAATTTGCGCCTGATCCCGATAGAACGTCGCGGTCATGCCTTCTTCGTCTAAGGTCAAACCTTGCACTTGCATTTGATCAGTTGGTTTAATAATCACCGTGCCATTGCTTTGTTCATCGAAGTCAATATTGGTCGATGCCATAAAGCGCTTCATAAACATAGGCAACGTGGTATTGTCGTCGTAATCTTCTAAAGCTTGTACAATTTCCTGCGCCACCACAGGACGGCAAGAGTTGTATTCCAACAAACGATCTCGACCCGCTTGAAGTTCTGCTTCCAAAGCTTCACGCTGCACACTGACTGCTTCCAGTAAATCTTCAAACTGTTGTCCTAAATCTGCAAGTAAGCAGTGTTTTAAATCGACAATAAAGTTTTCCTGCAAGGTTTGTGCAGTGGGTGAAATATTGCTGAAAATATTGAGTGCTTCGTTATACCAACGGAACATACGCTCTTGCGCAGTCCCCACCAAATACGGCACATGAATTTGAATACGGTTTTCTTGACCAATACGGTCTAAACGACCGATACGTTGTTCTAACACGTCGGGATTGGCAGGTAAGTCAAACAAAATCAGGTCTGATGCAAACTGGAAGTTACGCCCTTCTGAACCAATTTCGGAACACAATAAAATTTGTGCACCATAAGAATCTTCTGCGAAATATGCTGCCGCTTGGTCACGTTCTAACAAGCTCATGCCTTCATGGAACATTGCAGTACGAATACCTGCATGTAGGTGCAGCGCATTTTCAAGGGCTTCTACCACAGGGCCGCTACGCGCAATTAAAAGCACTTTTTTATGTTTTAAGTCGCTACGCAAACGCTCCATTAACCACATTACACGCGGGTCAGTTTCCATCCAACTGCCATCGAGCAGTGCTTCTTCTGGCCACATTTGTTCACGCAGCTTACCATCTTTAGACCAGTTTTCTGGTGCAGGTAACGGCGCAGGCTGACAATCACGGCCTGGGAAACCTTGAATTGCTTCACGGGTATTACGGAACAAAATACGTCCTGTACCATGACGGTCTAATAATTCGTGGATAGCACGGAAACGCTGTTCAGGGTTATCTTCTATGCGATGTCCCAACAAGCCTTCCAGTGCAGCCAAATGGCTTTCTTCCAATGCTGCATCTGACATTAGGACTTCGGCAATTTTTGCCGTATGTTGATATTGCGCTTCTTCATCCAAGAAACGGTCGAGCGAGCTAAAACGTTGCGGATCGAGTAAACGTAAACGCGCAAAATGGCTTTCTACACCCAGTTGCTCAGGCGTTGCAGTGAGCAATAACACCCCTGCGGTTTGTTCAGCTAATTCTTCGACCAGATCATAACGGTCATTACCACCTTCTTCTTCGCTCCACATTAAGTGATGCGCTTCATCGACCACCAGCAAATCAAAACCTGCTTCTAGGGCTTGTTCGCGTAAGTCATCGTGGTCAATCATTAAATCGACTGAAGCAATGATGCATTGTTCGGTCAAGAATGGATTCAGGTCAGGATCGTGTTCTTTAATAGATGCCGTACGGGTTAAATCAAACAAAGAGAATTGCAGATTGAAACGGCGACGCATTTCAATCATCCACTGATATTGCAGCGAATCAGGTACCAAAATCAGGATACGTTCCGCACGTCCTGTTTTGAGTTGCTGATGGATGATCAAACCTGCTTCAATGGTTTTACCTAAACCAACTTCATCTGCCAATAAGACACGTGGCGCAAAACGCTTACCGACTTCATGTGCAATATAAAGTTGATGTGGAATCAAACCTACACGCGAACCCACCAAGCCGCGCAGTGGGCTACTTTGCATATTGGCTTGCATCAACAAGGCTTCAATACGCAAGTCGTACCATTCTTTATAGTCAATTTGGCTGGCAAGCAAGCGGTCTAAGGGTTTTGAAAGTTGGATACTTGCACCAATACGGGTTTCATTCAGTGATTTCTTTTCTTCACTGCCATCTTGCAAACGACGCACCACGTTATAACGCAATACGCCATGGCGGTCTTCGACCGATTCAACCGTCCACGCATTGCCTTCTTGGTCTTGAACTTCATCATTTACATTAAAAATGATACGCGATAAAGGTGCGTTATTGCGTGCATAGACACGGGTTTCATCACTTTTAGGGAATAAAATGCTGACCGATCGCTCATCTACATCAATCAGAACACCAAGTCCTAATTCCGTTTCTGTGTCTGATAACCAACGTTGACCAATAGCAAACTGCTGCAATTTTTCCACCTTTATTTAGAAGTTAGGACGTATAAATTTTTGCGCAAAACCTGCTGAGTATTTGAGCAAAAATTCAGGGCGTATAGCAATATATTTTGACATAAAGCGCACTAAAAAGAGAGCCTAAAGCACAGGCTTTGCGTAATCTTTTTCGCTTAAAATGGGACTGGGCAAGTAAACTGTACACGTTGCTCAGTTTGTGGATGCAGAAAACTTAATTCTGCTGCATGTAAACACAAACGAGGCATGAGTTGTTGCTGTTCGGGCGTGGCATACAAAGTATCACCAATAATTGGATGACCTAAATATTGCATGTGTACTCGCAGTTGATGCGAACGACCTGTGATAGGCGTCAGTTGCACACGAGTCACAATTTGCCCCTGCAATTCAAATTGCTCCAATGCACGCCAATGCGTTAACGCAGGTTTGTTATGGGTTGCATCGGCAATGTGTAATGGAGGATGTGCAGGATCATAGACCACAGGCACATCTACAGTGCCTTCACCTTGCAGTTGCCCTGCCACCAATGCCTGATAGGTTTTATCGGTTTGGCGTTCTTGAAACTGACGCGAAATTTGTTTTTGCGCCCATTTCGTGAGTGCAAATACCAAAATACCCGAAGTATCACGATCTAAGCGATGAATCAGCAAAGTGCGCGGCTCAATTTTAACTAGACGACTCATCACACAATCTTGCAAATCTGCTGTTTTACCTGGAACGGTGAGTATGCCAGCGGGTTTATGTATCACCATAAACTCATCGTCACGATGAATCAGGTGTTCGCTTAGAAAATTACTCAATTTCAATTCAGGGCCGATCGTGAAAACAAGGCGGCAATAATAAAAAGCCTGACACAGAATTACAATGCAAAATACATCAATTCCCGATGAATTTTCCGATTTACATTCCTGAATCAGACAATCTGCTGAATTTTAAATCAGCCTGCTTTTAGAAATGTGGGTTTTATAGCATGCAGGAGGCTTTGTTGCATAAATATTTTTTAAGATACTGTTTTAAAGGTTTTTAAAATTTGGATAGAAAAATACAATGAAATCATAGTGCAAGATAGTTGCACAACAAAGCCGTTCTGAAGCTATATCTTTGATGGCGGGAGCAAATGAAGTAATAGGATTCATATTTAGTTTGACCAGGCTATTTTAGTGTTTAACAAGACGCTGATCTAAGCCTTTGATATTAAATTGAAGAGTATGTCTTCAATTTAACCTAAAGCATAGATATTTTGGAGATATCTATGCCTTTTAGGACAGTGTTAAGCAGAGGTCAAATTACGCCTTCATTTCCGCAAATGTTTCTTTTGCAGCTTGAATGGTGTAGGCAATATCTTCATCACTATGCGCAGATGAAATAAAGCCTGCTTCAAAAGCAGATGGCGCCAAGTTCACACCACGTTGCAACATTCCGTGGAAGAATTTACGGAAAGCATCGACATCGCAATTCAGCATAGAATCAAAACTGGTGATGTCATCTTGGTCAGTAAAATACAAACCAAACATAGCACCGACTTGTTGCGTCTTGAACGGGATACCTGCTTCATCTGCCGCAGCTTGTAAGCCTGCCAACAATTTTTCCAGTTGCGCAGTTAAATTTTCATAAAAACCTTCGGCACGTAAATGTTTAAACATTTCAATGCCCGCACGCATCGCCAACGGGTTACCAGACAAAGTACCTGCTTGATACACCTTACCTAATGGCGCAATACATTCCATGATTTCGCGTTTACCACCAAATGCACCTACTGGTAAGCCAGCACCAATAATTTTACCGAGTGTGGTCAAGTCTGGTTTAACATTATAATGCGCCTGAGCACCGCCTAAGCCAACACGGAAACCTGTCATTACTTCATCAATAATAAAGACTGAGCCGCGTTCATCGCAGACATCACGAATTGCTTGCAGGAAACCATCAATTGGTTTAACCAAGTTCATGTTGCCCGCAACTGGCTCAACAATCACCCCTGCAATTTCAGCACCAAACTTTGTAAAACATTCTTTTAAGGTGGTGATATCGTTATACGGTAAAGTCAGCGTATGTTTAGCAAAATCGGCAGGAACACCCGCAGAAGTCGCTTCACCTTCACCACTGGTTAAAAGTCCAGAGCCTGCTTTGACCAACAGCGAATCTGAGTGTCCATGATAGCAACCTTCAAATTTGACGATTTTGTCACGACCTGTATAACCACGCGCCAAACGAATTGCGGTCATGGTGGCTTCTGTACCTGAGTTGGTCATGCGAACCAACTCAATTGAAGGCATAATTTCGCAAATAATATCGGCCAAAGTCGTTTCATGCACCGTTGGCGCACCAAAACTCAAACCATCTTCAGCTGCAGCTTGCACCGCCTGAATAATAGCAGGATGGGCATGACCTAAAATCATTGGTCCCCAAGAACCTACATAGTCGACATAGCGTTTGCCATCGACATCGTACAAATAAGCACCTTTGGCTTTTTCAATAAATACAGGGGTTCCGCCTACCCCGTTAAATGCGCGTACCGGTGAATTGACCCCACCTGGAATATGCTTATTGGCTTGTTTAAACAATTGTTCTTGCTTTGGAGATAAGCTCATGGAGGCACTCAACTCAAAAAATAAAATAAAAAATTAGCTGTCTGCTTTAAGTGTCTGCTTTGAAAAGTGCAGACCAATCATAAACACGCTGTGCAACAGTATGCATCGGACGTCTTAATATATCACTAATCACTGCACATAAATCGGCACCTGCTTCAATGACAGGCTGACTGTTTTCAACAGTTAAACCACCAATCGCGCAAATTGGCACATTGAGTTGTTGCTTCGCCAGTGTGAGCGTGTCTAATGTAAGTGTACTTGCCTCAGGTTTAGTTTCAGTTGCATAGACTGCACCAAAAGCCACGTAGTTTGCACCATCGGCAATGGCTTGCTCTGCCAATTCAATCGAGTTATTACAACTGCGACCAATCAATACATCTTGTGGTAAACGTGCAACCGCTTCAACAATAGAGCCATCTTCTTGACCCAAATGTACGCCAACACCATATTTCACTGCAGTTTCAAGATCATCATTAATCACAAATGGCACTTTGTATTGATCACACATCGATTTCATATATTCAATTTCGTATGCCTGCTGAGCTTGAGGCACATTTTTACGGCGATATTGCAACACCGCGACTTCATAAGTTGCCATCGCCCCTTCTAATTTTGCCAAAAGCAGTTCGATAGGATCATCATTGGTAATCAAATATAAACCGCGCATAATCTCAGCCACAAATAATACAAGGTCTGTATTATTACACATTCAGGTGGCATGCGTCAGAACCTCAGGCTCAACAAGTTTTTTTATATAGGCTCTATAAGCTTCTATTTTGTTTGGGTTTTATTGAGTCAAAAACTTAAAAATACCAAATTCTAGTGATAGCGCTAAAAGATAGATTTAGCTTTAATTGAACTGCGCAAAACAAGAACTGCAACCAGTTCAATAAGATATGGATTTTAAAATCCATACGGGTGACTACAGCGAATAACGACATATTTAGGTCGCCCATTTAGACACATGATCATTTGTGCCAGAGCGCATGTGGGGATGCGACAAATGATCATGTGTCTATATTTTTTCATGCTGCTCTATCAGTAACCTGCTTGCTCTATATCCTTGCTTAAAGATGAATGATTTCTGATTTAACACCATTCTGAATATAATTTTTCACATAAAAAAAGCCTAGAGAAAGGTCACTCTAGGCTTGGAAAGTCACAAACTTTTATCAATAAATTTGATGACACATTATTAGAATATTCACTCTATCATTTCAACAAAAAATTAATTTTATTTGTACATTTTTTATGAAAATAATCACATATCGTCTAGTTTTTGCCTAAACGGTATAACTAAGCGCTCAATTCAACTTGGAATTTTATCTTTAGCACGATCTTGCAAACTTAAATGACCACGCAAAACATCGGCAAACATCCGCCAGTCTGAAATAAAACTATACACAGGCTGTTTAAAACTGGCAGGTTTATTTTTTTCAAAAACAAAGTGCCCGACCCATGCACAAGCATAGCCTGCCAGCAAACCATAGAGTACATATTTGGCTTTTTTATGGCGTATGGCTTTACTCACACAATATAAACCGATACTACTGCCAACAACGTGCAAACGACGGCTCATAATGTTGCGGTGTTCAGTTAAATAAAAGCGATAAAATGTTGAATAATCCTGAATTGGCAATTCAAACTTGGGATCTGGTGTCGGCTCAAATTCGGGGTTTAATGCTGCGTTCATGTTCATCATCCTGATGTTTATAGGTTTGAATTATTTTTGCTACGCTCAACGACACTTTAAACTAAGCCAAAAAAAAACCAAACTCAAGGGTCTGTTGACACTTCGTCTATGTTTGCGACAACGCATATTTTTCAGCTGATATAAGGCATGAGACAGGAAATTTAGTCGTTCTAAATAACTGACTCATAACGCAATAGCAGCAAAAAATATGCTTGTCCTGAAAGGCTGTGGCTAAAACTTTCTCAGATTGCGTTATGAAACTTGGCAATAGTCTCGCTATTCCCTACGTTTCATGCCTGATCTGCTCAGTTTTAGCCTACAGCGCAAGCCATTTAGGAAATGCCAACAGACCCTAAAAAAGCCAAGGTCAAGCCTTACTTCTTGGCATATTTTAGTTACAATCAAACGCACTTTTGCAAAACCTTAGTTCTGCAATTTTCACAAATTTATAATACCAATTTGTTTGCCGCTGCTTTGGCGCAACATGCTTTACGTTCAGGATATTTTTCATGGTCGAAGTTGAATTAAAATTTCAAATTCCAGTCGCACGTCGTACTGCACTACTCAAAACTTTAGACCCGAAAAAATCGACTCAAATTCCATTAAAAGCACGCTATTTTGATACATCTACGCACAGCTTGGCGCATCATGGCATGGCGTTAAGACTGCGTTTAGAAGGTGAGCAATGGGTACAAACTTTAAAAGCGGCAGGTCAAAGTCATTTTCATAGTTTTGAACATAACCATCCACTTGCGCCAACTGAAAATCCAGATACTCCACCACAACTTGATCTGCAAATTTATCAAAGTATTCCCGAAGCACAACAATTGCTAAATCAAGCTTTGGAACAAAATTGGGATCAGTTGCAACTACAATTTGAAACCGATATTCAACGTACCTCACGACTAATGACCGTTGAAGATACTGACATTGAAATCAGTTTAGATGTTGGTCACATTCGTTGTGCAGATGCTGAAGTTGAAGTACATGAAGTTGAGTTTGAACTGAAACAAGGTTCAATTCAGCAATTGCTGGCTTTTAGTTTTGAATGGGTGAAAAAATTTCATTTATGGCTGGATGTGCGCAATAAAGCAGAAATTGGACATTTGCTTTCTGTGCAGCAAAAAGTCAGCCCTGCGGCTCAGAGCAAAGAATTTCAATTCAGTAAAAAAGACCATGCCGACCAAAATTTACGCCTGTTAATTGCACAACAATTACAGCATTTATTGCCCAATATTGCCGCAATTTCTGCTCAAGTTGCCGAACAAAGTCATATTGATCAGGCGCAGTTCGCTTTGCAACATTTACAACTAACACTATCCTTATTTAAAGATTGGTCGAAGCATTTAGGCGATAAATGGGCAATGCAAATTGCAGCATTTAAACAACATTTTGATCACCTGCAGCATTTGGAACACATGCAAGCCACACTCGGCGCATTTTTACAGAACCCGACGACTGCAGAGAACCTAAAAAAAGATACCTTGTACGCCCAAGAAAAATTGGTCAATTTAGTCCGTTCAACGCAAAATGTGCATCACTATTTAGAATTATTGATGTTTAGTTTAGCCGCGAGCGATCACTCAGGTTTAGACTTAAAAACTGCCGCACAAAACACGTTGCAACAGCAATATAAGCAGTTGCATGAACAATTACAGCACAGTGATATTCACGATTTTGAAAGTTTAGATCAACTGGCTTTGCGTATTCAGGAACTAAAATTTAGCTTCCCCATTTTGACGCATATTTATGATGTCAAAAATTTGCAGAAATATAGTAAAGCTTTGAATGATGCACAGCTTGCAGCACAGGAATATCAAGTGTTGGCATCTTCTGCAGCATACATTCAACAAACTGAATTGGAAGCGAGCGACTGGTTTGTTTTAGGTTGGCTCACTGCAAAACAGGAAGTGTATGCACAGCGTTTATTGGAAGCGACAGAACAATTTATGGTGAGCCGTAAATTCTTAAAATAAGTATCCTTAACATCCTCAAAGCACACGCTAAAAATACTGCAATACAACGGCAGCCTTGTGAATATTCATTCGGCTGCTTTGTGTTAAAAACTGAATACAAATTATTTTATTTTTCATGCTTTTGTTGATAGTTCTCCCCTTGTTCATTTATAGATTTACACTATAGTAAAGAGAACGTATCTTTTTTCATCGAGGGAATTCCCGATGTCTGAAATAGAGTTGAAATTTCAAATTCCACATAATTATCGTGCGGCATTCGAAATAGCATTTAAAAAGAACAAACTGGTTCAACAACAACGTTTATGGGCTAAATATTATGATAGTCCTGATCAGCACTTAGCCAAGCAACGCATTGCCCTGCGTCAGCGTTTAGAGGGGGATATTTGGCGACAAACATTAAAAGCCCCTAGTCTACAACATTATGAACGCTTTGAGCTTGAACATGAGTTAGGACATGATGCACCTGAATTATGTGATTTGGCATGTTATGAAAATCATAAACAAGCTAGAAAGATTTTAAAAAAAGCCTTGGATGGTTCAGAAGTCGATTTAACCCTGCAGTTTGAAACCGATGTTTTACGTTACAGCCAATTGGCACATTATAAAAACAGCCAAATTGAAGTTGGTTTTGATTTAGGTGAAATCCGCCAAGGCAAAAATTCGGTTGAAATTTACGAAGTTGAGTTTGAACTGAAACAAGGTGAAATTGCAGATTTAATTGCCTATATTCAGCCGTGGATTAAAAAATATCATTTATGGCTCGACACACGTAGTAAATCGCAGCGTGGCAATATGCTGTATAACAATAAAACTATGATTCCTGTACAACAGCAAAGTGCCTTGCAATTGCAACACCCCGAAAATATACATGAGTTGTTGACGCAAATTACCCAGAATTGTTTGGCACACTTGCTACCAAATGCAACTGCGATTGCCATTCAAGATTATGCCAGTGGGCATGTGCATCAAGCGCGTGTTGCAATTCGACGTTTACGCAGCGCCTTCAAAATCTTTGCTGAATATGATGCACTGGCAAATCACAATTGGGAAAGTCAATTGGCTACCCTCTTTCAGCAGTTAGGTTCTACCCGTGATCAAGATGCTTTGCGTGAAAGTCTGATTCCACAACTTGAAAACGCAGGCTCACCTATTACTGAGCTACCCCCTGCAGCATCTGAAAATATTGCGATTGATGCAATTTTCCGTTCACCGAGCACAACCTTATTACTGTTACAACTCATGAGTTTTGCGCATTCGGCAGCGGTTACAGATGCAGAATTAAAACCATTGAAAAAAGTGTTACGTAAACGCTTGCAGAAATTGCATCAACAAATTTGTGATGATGCAGGTCATTTCCAAACCTTAGATGTGGACACTAAACACCGCACGCGTAAGCGTGTGAAACGCTTACGCTATACCGTAGAATTTGTGAGCAATTTATTTGCAGAAGATGATGTCAAAACATATTTAAAAACTCTAAAACCATTACAGGAAACTTTAGGACATTTTAATGATTTGATGGTGGCACAAGGTTTATTCGAAAGTCATACCCAAGCGGAACCGAAAACATGGTTTGTATTGGGATGGATTGCGTCTGAAGAGCGTCATATTTCCATACAGATTGAACAGGATTTACAGCAGTTTGCTGAAAGTCAGCCTTTTTGGCCTTAGTTAAAATGTGATCATGAAATAATGATCACATTTAAGCTCGACACCGATTCATTTCATGTTGAGCTTATTTTTTATATCTTAGATTAGTATTTAATCTGCAAATTCTAAACTTTCTAAAAGCTTAACGATATTTACCAAACACTTTCCATGTTTGGTTATCCGCTAAAGGGTCTTGATAGCTGTCACTGCGCTGCTTACGTGGCTTATCGCGCGCATCGACCAATTTAAAATGCTGTTCAACACTTAACACAATACCATTCACATAAAAACGGGTGCGCGTGTAATCACTTTGTCCATGTTGAAACACATAAGTACGCAAATCAATAAACTCACGATGTGCCACCAGTGCTGCACTATCATCACTGTCTAACCAACGCTGCATAAGCTGAATTTCCTGCGGTTCAAATTGCCCGCATTTTTCGATCAAGCTAGCAATTCCCCGAAAAGTTTTCGATTCTTTAGCACGGGTTTTATTGACTCGAATCCGATCGACATGAAAATAAAATAAGGGCAAGTTCAAATGACTGGGTAAATGCACGGCATCAATGACTTCATCTTGCATAAAAGGTTGAAATAAATCCTGTGCGCGTTCAATCAACCCTGTCCATTGCTTATAGTATTCTGCCACTTCTGCGCGTGTTCCATAATAAATCGGCAAGCCTTCAACATGTGCAAGTTGTTCGGGTGGCCAAATATTTTGACGTAATAAAGCAATGTCACTTTTTAAACTTTGAACCGCAATTGCATCTTGCATCAACCACTCCAATTTTGCTTAGGCTATTTTTAGCTTAAGGCAAAGGTTTTGTTTCTGCAAGGCTTTGCCTATAATGAAACATTCAGATTTTTAGCTTAGGAACAATTCATGGTTCAAAAGATTGAAGCAACCGATGTAACCGAAGAAGAAGCATTAAATGCGGCTTTTTTTGAACGTGCCGATGAATTTATTAAACAGGCCAATGGCTTCTGCCATTTTGAAAAAGGCTCGACAGTAAAACCTGGCGAAATTCGTGGTCAGGTGAGTGCTGCCATGTTATTTGCCACTGCGCGTTTTAATACTTGGGTGGCAGCCAATAATTTTAAAGATGGCAATGAAATGCGCGATGCCAAAGACCAAGTTATGTCATATATCTTGCAGCAATTTCAAATGATGCTTGAAGATAATTATGACGAATATTGCGAGCAGTTTGAAAACTACTTACGCTTCCGTCACAACGAAGAATTTCATACCCATAAACATGATCACGACCACTCGCACGATCATTAATTTTGCGTATAAACAAAGCCCTACAGGGCTTTTTTTATTGCGGCAATTTTTCAAATTTGTAGTTTTTCGATAAATAACCCTTCCCTTTTGCAACATGATGGCTTTGAATAGTGAAATACTAGCGTCATAAAAACAGGATCATTATGCAGAATCTAGGATTTGCACTCATTGATGCACATATTCATCAGTGGGATCCGTATAACACGCCACACAGCGCACGACTTGCTGTTAAGCTTTTGGGCAAGCATCCCAATTTGCTAGATAAAACCATCCGCCTGATAAAACCGAAAACACTCATTGAAACTTTGGGACGCACCGAGCACGTCACATCGCCCTATTTACCTGAGCATTATGCCCGCGACTTAGGTTTTTATACGGCTGAAAAAGTTGTGCATATTGAAGCCAATTGGCACAACCATAAAGGCAAAGGTGTAGTTGGTGAAACCGAATTTATAGAAAGTCTGGATTTTAAAAATAATGGTTTGGCTTTGGGCGCGATTGTCGCCACTGCAGACCCGCGCGATTCTAATTTTAAGAAAATTCTAAAATTACATCACAAAGCCTCTCCAAACTTCCGTGGAATTCGTAAAATGGCAGCCGTGCATGAAGATCACGGGATTTTCTCTTGGGCAGACGAACCACATTTATATCGGAACAAAAAGTTTCTAAAAGGTTTTGAAGCTTTAGCGCAATATAATTTAAGTTTTGATGCATGGACGTATTCGACCCAATTGGGCGATGTCTTGGCGCTGGCTAAACAATTTCCAGAAACTTCTATTGTACTTGACCATTTGGGCACACCTGCAGGGCTGTTCGGGCAAGTTGGCACACATACAGGCGTGACCAAAACAGCACGGGAAAACATTCTGTTTCGTTGGCAAGAAGATATTGCCGAGTTGGCACACTGTCCAAATGTTTACAGCAAAATTTCAGGGTTATTTATGCCTGTTTTAGGACATCAATTTCACTTGCAAAAACGTGAAGCCTCAAAACAGGAAATTATAGATTTAACTGCACCACTGATTCAGCATGCCTTACAAAGCTTTGGAATATATCGGTTGATGTTTGCTTCCAATTTTCCAATGGATCGAGTGAGCACGTCTTTGGTCAATTTAATTGATGCGACTAGTGATATTGTTGCGGCCTATCATCCAAATGCTTTGCAGCAAGTGTTTCATCATAATGCCAAACAGTTTTATCGTTTATAAAGCTTTAGCCAATTGAGCATAGATAGCAAACTTGAAGACAAAAAACGCATCGAAATGGATGCGTTTTTTGTATCTGCTCAAAATTAAATTGAATCTTTATTTAGACTGCGGCTTTAACGGCAGCACCTCAACATTGGCTTGACCATATTGATCGGCGGCTACTTCAAGCAAATGTTCTAAGCGTAAATATTTCTGAATCACAGCATCTACATCGGCTTTGCTGAGTTTTGCTAACGCTTGATCACGTCGCTCACGGTAACGTAAATCACGACCTTGTTCTAATTGCGGTACCAACATACGGTGGATACTGCGTTCATCTTCTAAGGCAGTCACACGTTTTTTCAAAATATCGGCTTTTGCAGCTTCAACTTCTTGCAAGCTGACACCATCACGGCGCAAATCCTGCAACACTTTATGCACCGCCTGTGACACTTGAGCCGACTTGCCTGCACTGTATTGCGCAGAAATACTGAGCGCACCCGATTGTTCAAATTCACTTAAACTCAAACCACTACTAAAACCATAAACCAATGCATTTTTTTCACGTAGTTCTTGTGCCAAACGTGAAGACAATTGCGATTCACCCAAAATATAACTCAGCACCATCATGGCAGGTGTGTCAGGATGATTCACACCCAAAGGTAAGGTCAATAAACTTTGATAACTGCCAAATTCGCGCTGTTCTGCCAATACATGCAACTTTTTCGCAGGATATGCCGTATAGGCTGAATCTAAGCGTTGATATGCTTCCGTATTGCGTGATTGTCCTAAACGCTGGGTTAAAGTTTTTTTGATTTGTTTCGGATCAAACTCACCTGTAATGGCAATCTGTGCATGATTCATGGCAAAAAATTGACGATATAACTGCTGCACCTGCGCTTGGGTTGCAGTTTGCAGTTGTTGCTTCGCAAATTCAGGCTCGAAGTGATAGCGTAAATCGCCCTGCGGATAAATTTCAATTAAACGCGCCATAGTCAAAGCTGCTACAGTTTCAGGCTCGGTATAAGGTCGTTCTAAACTGGATAAACTTTGAGAACGAATTAAATCAAACTGACTTTGCTCAAAACTTGGGTTTTGCATGACATCTAAAACAAAATTAAAAAACGCATTAAACTTTTCATTTTTTGCCACAATTTGAATATGAATCGCATTAGCATCGGCTTGTGCAAAAGCCGAACCACCTGCAGCAATTGACTGATCGGCGATGTCTTGCAAACTATGCTCTTGAGATGCACGCAGCAACAAATACGCGGTTAAATCTAAAATTTCGCCCTGCTTAAATAAAGATTGTGCCGTACCAAAATTTACCGAAATGGTGGCATAGGTTTTATCATCACGAGTTGCAGTTGGAAATAATGCATACTTGGCACCATTTTTTAAGCTGCCACGCTGAATCTTTTTTTCATTTTGAATCAAAGCTTGTTTAGATTTTTGCACATAGTCTGTCACTTCTTGCTGATAACTTTTCACATCTTTCAAAGGTGTAACAGGTGTATCTTGCTGATCTAAATTTTTTGCTGTATTTAGATTATTTTTTGCTGTGAGTGCCTGTTTTTGATCTTCAGGTGTGGGCTGAATATCGCCAATGACCCGATGCTGTGCAGTGAAGAACTGTTTTAAACGCTGATTTAGTTCATCTGCATTTAACTGTTGAATATTGTTTAAATCACGCCAATATTGTGTCCAATCACCCTGATAAACCACAGCATAATCACTCAAGCGACCACCCAAAGCCACCGCATCATTCATTACACTGTCTGCCTGATTTTGAATCAAGTTTTTGACGCGTTGTAACTCGGCATCATCAAAGTTTTTTGCCTGTTCGATGCTTTGATTCAAGCCAGCTTGTACTTGCTTGGCATCATGATTGGGTGCATACAAAGCCCCCATCAACACCAAATTAAAATCTTGATCTAGCCATATGCTGGACTGCACCATGGTACTTTTGCCGGTTTCTACCAGTGCTTGATATAAATGCCCACTCGGTTGCAACGTATGTAAATAAGGTGAGAGCACCAAAGCGGTTTTGATCTTTTCGTCATTGCCATTTAAATACAGATTAAACTTGGCCAGTTGACTGCCCTTTTGTACCACGAAATTTCGTTGCTGAATTTTGTTGCTGTCTAATCGTGGCACTTGTACTTGTTTGGGAATTTGTCGTGCTGCAATTGGACTAAAATGTTGATCAATTTGTTTTAACACCGCTGCCTGATCAAACTTGCCTGTCATCACTAAAATGGCATTATTCGGCGCGTACCATGTGCGATAAAATTGATTTAACTCCTGCATTTTAATGGATTGCAGTTCATTTAAATCGCCAATGGGTAAGCGTCCGAAATACTGATTGCCATAGGCCGATTTCCACACCTGATCTAACAAGACTGAAAACGGTTGATCCATACGCACTTCGCGTTCACGCTTTACAATCGCAATTTCGGCAGGCACATATTTTTCCTGCATGACCAATTTATCCATGCGTTCCGCTTCAAGATAAATCATCTCATTGACGGCGCGAGTTTCAGGACGAATGATGTTGGTGTATTTAGTGGAGTAATAGTCGGTGCTGGCATTGTGCATTAAACTATATTGATCTAAACGGCGCTGAAACTCCTCGGCAGGTACGTTTTCTGTACCTTTAAATGCCAAATGTTCCAACAAGTGTGCCAAACCACCTTTGCCTTGTGGATCATTCAATGAACCCGTTAAATACACCATATTCATAAAGACTTTATTTTCTTTCTGATTGGGTGCCAAAATGACTTTTAAGCCATTATCAAGTTGATATTCTTGTATTTCTTGCTTAGATTTTACTAAAACTGGCTGCGCGAAAATCACGCCATTAAATGCCAGTACACATAAAGATAAAGTGAGAGTTTTAAAACGTAGCAACTTCTTTTTCCCGATTGATTTCATTCTATTTTTTGATTTGCCATGAAATATGACAATTTTCAACTTGAGCGCAAACAGCATAACAAGCTGCAATTAAACCCACAGTAAATATTTGCAAATGATGTAAGTTAAAACCAAGAAAAAAATCTAGCAGACTTCTCTCATCTCAGCTTCATCTCCAAGATACAAGGTCTAATGCTGTGCATGTTTAAATCATGATTTCGCCCTGCAAATATAACTGCGCATAACCTGAAATTTCGATGCGATCATTAGGCAAAATCTTGCAATACAGTACGCCACCTCGGGCAGAAGCCTGATATGCCACAAGTTCGGTTTGCTGTAATTTTTCTGCCCATAGCGGTGCAATTGCAGTATGAATTGAACCTGTAACAGGATCTTCTGCAATGCCCATGGCTGGTGCAAAATAACGCGATACGCAGTCATACTGTGTATTTGCAGAGGCTGTAATCGCAACATCAACACTCGACTGTGCCGTAATGGCTGTGCGCAACTGTCCCAATTGTTTTAATAATTCAAGGTTAGGCTGTTCATCTAACACATCTTGTACCGATTCATATTCCACAATATAGGCTTGCGCATTGATATAGACGTTTTTAAATGGTTTAGTCAAAGCTTGGCGTAAAATATCGGGATAATCTTCAACTTGTTGGGCAGCACGAATTGGGAAATTCATGCAAATTTTGCCATCTTGCTGTTGCTGAACTGTAAAAATCCCCAATTTTTTCACATGAAATTGAATTGTCTTTGTCTCGGTATAATCCTTAAATAAAACAAAGCCGCTGGCAAGTGTCGCATGTCCACAAAAATCGACTTCTGTTGTGGGTGTAAACCAGCGAATTTCAAAGTTTTCCGCATCTATCATTTTGACAAAAGCGGTTTCAGACAGATTATTTTCCAATGCGATATTTTGCATTAAATCATCGGCTAACCATGTTTTACTAACAAGTACGGCAGCAGGATTGCCTTTAAATAATTCATGGCTAAAAGCATCGACTTGGTAAATTTTCATTAATGAACTCATGATCCTAAAAATATATACACTTATTTCATCTTAAGTTCTTTTCACTATAAGTGCCTAGCCAATTTCTGTACTTTCAATCTGCCAAGCGGGTTGATTTTGGACTAATTCGGCATAAAGCGAGCAGTAGTATCAGGGAAGTATGTTATTGGCTGTGATGCCAAGTTTGTAAAAGCTGTCTTCTTTAGCCCAACATTGGGCTTTTTTAGCGCTTAGCTTTCTAGTTTTTAATCGTTGTGATACTGCTGCTCATTTTGGCAAGCACACCAAAAAAATATTTATCAATAAGCAATACTTTCCCCCATTCTTATCGCATAATAGAGCCATCTCAAACGCACTGTATTTGCGATTTAATTGGAAATCGCCCGTTTTTCCTTTTAAATACTCTCAATTTTCCCAATTTATTGAATTTAAAGAAGCATTTCTTATGAAAATCGTCATCTTAAATAAACCATATGACGTTCTCTCTCAATTCCGTGAAGATGAAAAACATCTCACCATGTCGGCTTTTGTTGATGATCCAGACTTACGTTTAGCTGGTCGTTTAGATATGGATTCGGAAGGCTTGGTGTTCTTGACTGATCATGGCGGCTTGAATCAGTTTATTACCAATCCAGCCAATAAAAAATACAAAACCTATTTGGTTCAAGTCGATGGTGATGTCACTGAAGATGCCTTGGCACAATTGCGTAAAGGCGTGGAACTGAAAGATGGCATGACTTTGCCTGCGCAAGCGTATAAAGTCGATGAGCCTGAATGGTTGTGGGAGCGTGATCCTCCTGTACGTTTCCGTGCTTCTGTACCTACTTCGTGGATTGAAATTTCAATTTGTGAAGGTCGCAACCGCCAAGTGCGTCGTATGACGGCTGCGGTTGGTTTTCCAACTTTGCGTTTAATCCGCACCAAAATTGGTTCAATTGACTTGGTACAATTGGGTTTACAACCCGGTGAAACTAAAGAAATCGAACCGTTGTTGTATCCTGATTTTAAAGATGTGCCTGCTGCTGAACCGTATCGCTCGCGTTCGTATGTGAAAAAACCTGGTGGTACGGGTGGCAAGCCAATCCATCAAAAGAAAAATAAAGATGGCACTACCAAGAAAAAATCAGGTACGCCACGTATTTGGCAAATGGAAGAAAGTGAGAAACCTCGTCGTAAGACCAATGGTACTACACGCCCTAATACCAAAAGCCGTGGACGTCGGGCACGTTAATGAGTTGGTGAGTCAAAACTCAACTTGTTCAAGATACAAAAATGGATGCCGAAGCATCCATTTTTTTATAGCTGAACTTTAAATTAAACTTTAACTCAGCCTTTTAACCACTGTTCTACTTTTGCCTGATCTGTAACGCTTAATGCCACTTCTGGCAATTCAATCTGCGCAGCATTCAGTTCAAAAGTCATCAACTCATCACGGCGGAATGCATGAACAGTATAAGCTGCATCCTGTTTGGCATATTGCTCAAGTGATTTTACAGATGCCTTTAAGCCATCAATCGCAACAATCACATCAAGCGCAGAAAGTCCTGCTTTTGCCGCAGCACCTTCACGATGGGCAGCTTGTACCAACACCCCTTCAGGTTTATCTGCCAATTTTAAACCAAACGGCAAAGACTTATCCTGTTTTAGCTGATAATCAACGCCAAATTCAGGCAATAACTGATCGAGCGGCAATTCATCAGTCGTGTTAATTAAATGATGGATTTGCTCCGACCAATCATCTCCTGTCAATTCTTTACATAATTCAAAGATAGTGCGCTCATGCACTTGAATGCCCTGTTGCGCATTAGCGTACAATTTCTGCATTAAGGCATCTAAGCTTGAACCACGTAAACGCAAGCCCAAATCTAAACATAAAGCCACCAAACAGCCTTTGTTATAGTAGCTGGTTCCTGCATTGTTCGAGTTTTCATCTTGACGATAGAACTTAACCCAAGCATCAAAACTAGATTCTGCTACCGTTTGAATCGCACGACCCGGATTTTGCAAATAACGATCAATTTGTGCTTTGAGCAACTCCAAATAAGCCGCCAGATCAATTACACCACTACGCAGCAATAACAAATCATCGTAATAAGACGTAAAGCCTTCAAAAATCCATAACAGCGATGTATAACCTTCCTGATTCAGATCATAATTCACAAAGCTTTCAGGACGAATGAATTTCACCAACCAACTGTGAAAATACTCATGGCTGCACAGACCTAAAAAGCGCTGATAATCTTTAGAGGGTTGTTCAGGCTCGTTAGCTTTCGGCAAATCATCACGCGGTGTAATTAAACTGGTACTGTTTGGATGTTCTAAGCCACCATAGCTATTGCCTGTTACCATGGTCATAAAGGTATAGTTTGCAAATGGCGCAGAACCAAACATAGCAATTTGCGTGGCACAGATTTTTTCAATATCTTGCTGCATACGTGCAGCATTCATTGCATGTTTACCCGAAACCACAAATTCATGTGGAATATCTGCTGCGGTAAAACTAAAACGAGTTTGTTCTGCCAATTCAAACGGTGCATCAATCAGTTCGGCATAGTTTTTGGCTTTTAAGGTATAACGCCCTTTTACCAAACTTTTTGCAATCAAACCTGTTGCAAGCTGAAAATGCTTCAGCTCATCTGGTAAAAATATTTCAACTTCAATGGCTTTGTCTTCTTGTCCATCTAAGCCCAAACAAGCACAGGCAGGATTGACATATAAACGCGTCTGATCGACATAAGCGCCACGCACCGACAAATCATAAGCGTAGACATCATATTCCACCGTAATCAATTCATGATCGGTATTAAATAAGCGCCATTTATTCTTTTCAAATTTCTGAATTTTGAGGATACGCCCTGCTTCATCATAAGCACGTACCGATTCAAGATGTTTGGAGAATTCACGAATTAAATAGCTGCCTGGAATCCAAGTAGGTAGCGATAAAACCTGAGTAGGATTAGCCAAAAAACGCACTGTGACATGCATAAGATGCTGACGATAATCGTCAAATTCGATTTGATAATGCAACATAATGGGCAATACAAAATGTATAAATAAGAACTTGACCACAAGCTTAACATTTTTTTAGCAATTGATGCGTCAAGATGAGATTTGTCTGCATTTATGGGTAGCCATCTGAGCAAAAAAGGCATAGCATTCCCTAGTCAATTGTTATTGTTTTTGCTGCTTAAAACCATTGTGACACCAATGGATTGGTGTAAATAAGGAACTTCTTTGAAACGTGTTATCTATCTGATTGCGGCGCTCTGCTGGCTCTGCAGCGCAATCACGCATGCCGCATTATTGAATATTCAAGCTGAAAGTGTCGAAGCCGAAGCATGGGCAATTTTAGACCCACAATCTGGGCAAGTGATTGCAGAACACAATAGTCACGTACAACGTGCACCTGCTTCACTCACTAAAATGATGGTGGCCTATATTGTGCTGAAAGATATTCAGGCAGGTAAATTAGACCGACATGAAATTTTGACCGCAACACCTGTGGTAGAACAAGTGATGTGGGATGAATCACAAATGTATCTAAAAGCAGGTGAGCAGATTTCGGTAGATCAATTATTGGCAGGCTTAATTATTATGTCTGCTAACGATGCTGCACTCACTTTAGGTGAACGTGTTGCAGGTGGTGTGCCGCAGTTTATTGCCCGAATGAATCAGGAAGCGCAAGCTTTGGGTATGCAAGACACACATTTTCAGAATCCGTCTGGTGTGACTATGCCTAGTCATTATTCTTCTGCGGCAGATATGGCACGTTTAGCACAAGCGATAGTGACTGAAACACCCGATTATTTGGCTTATTCAAAACAAACTAGTTTTACCTACAATCAGCACTTTCACCGTGCGACCAATATATTATTAAAACAAGACCCAAGTGTAGATGGGTTAAAAACAGGCTTCACCAAAGCTGCAGGCTACAACCTTGCCTTAACTGCAAACCGCCCAACATTGGATAGTGCTGCACCTGAGCGTCGTTTAGTGGTGGTGGTGATGGGAACCAAGAGTGCGCAAAAACGTGCTGAAGTGGCACATCAATTATTAAATTTAGCTTATAGCTATACCCGTAATGAAGTCGCGATTAAACCCAAACAAATGATTGCAGAATTGCCTGTGGTGAAATCGACCTTACGCATGTTTAAGATTGAAAGCAGTCAGCCAAAGTTTGTGACGACATCATTGTATGAACAGCCATATGCAATTAACTTGTCGCAGTTTGATCAAAGTACTCAACGTCTACAACTTGTGAATGCACAGGGCGAATTAGAAACACTTGAACCTGCACAGCGTACACAAACGCATGTCAATATTGAATTGTCTGAAAAGTTACTGACTGCGCCATTGGCACAGGTTATGAAACTGGCAACCGTACACGTTTATCAAAATAATCAATTGATTAACAGCTTTGCAATTGAAGAACAGGTCAACATTGTTGAAGCCAATATTTTTGAAAGAATCATGATGTGGTTTGGCAGTTTGTTTAATTTCTTTAGCCATCAACCTGTAGAAGATGAGAAAACTTCACTCGGTTAGAAGCCGATGATCCTCAAGAATTAAATATCACCAAGATGGGCAATGTCCCATCTTTTTTATTGTCATCTACACATCATACAAAGGGCTTAAAATGAGCCTGCAATAAAATCTGCAAATTTATAGGTATGACGCACAAATTTGCATTGAAATTATAAAAATTGCCCCGATTAACTAAAAAATGTCATAAAAAACTCGGAAAAGTGAAGAATTTGCAGAAATGTCTATAACAAATTCCACGTTTCACTTTATGATGTACCCTTAAAAAATTGAATGGATCAATAACATGACTGCTATTGCAAATGACCTCGTGGTTTCTTTCCACTACACATTGACTAACGCAGAGGGTGAAACTCTCGACAAATCTCAAGGTGAACCACTTGCCTATTTGCATGGTGCAGGTAATATCATCCCTGGTTTAGAAAAAGCGTTAGAAGGTAAAACAGTAGGTGAAAAATTTACTGTAAACGTACCTGCAGCTGAAGGTTATGGCGAATACAACCCAGACTTAGTACAAGAAGTTCCTGCACAAATGTTCCAAGGTGTAGACAACATCCAAGCAGGCATGCAATTCCAAGCGCAAACTGATGATGGCGTTCAAATCGTAACTGTAAAAGCAGTTGAAGGCGACAACGTAATTGTTGATGCAAACTTCCCACTTGCTGGTCAAGATTTAACGTTTGAAGTTGAAATCATTGAAATCCGTGAAGCTTCTCAAGAAGAATTAGATCACGGTCACGTACACGGTGCGGGTGGTCATCACCACTAAGATCAGTATTGATCGAAGCAAAAGGCAAAGTATTTTTACTTTGCCTTTTTTGTTTGTCATTCTAAAATTCAGGATAAGCACATGACTGAAAGATCCTTTCAGGCAGACTATTGCGGAAAGATCATTACAGGAAAAATCAACACAGCACATTGTTGTTTTATTGGTCAAATAAATCCTTCACATTTAAGACAATTTTACCCAGTCATGCTTATAATGAAGTCACCTTTCTAGCGCTCACATCAAGCATTCTTCCCATGCAAAACTATAATTTAGTTTGGTTCCGACAAGATTTAAGAATTTCAGATCACACCGCACTTTGGCATGCTAGCCAAGCAGGAGCTTGTATTGGCGTGGTGATTCTTTCGCCTCAGCAATATCGTTTACATCACGATGCGCCCATTAAAATTGACTTTTACTTGCGTCAATTAAATGCACTAAAAGACGAACTCGCACAACTCAATATCCCACTGATTGTTCAAATTACACCATCTTGGGCTGACATTGCACAAACACTGCTCCAACTATGCCAAACATTGAAGGACTCTCATCCGATTCAAAATATTTATGCCAATATTGAATTGGGAGTGAATGAGCTAAAACGTGATCTTGAAGTTCAACAAACCTTGAACCAACACGGTCAGGATTTGGTTTTGTACCATGACCGCACGCTTTTTCCTGTGGGTACGGTGCGCAATCAGAGCATGAAACCGTATCAGGTATTCAGCGCATTTAAAAAGTATGCCTATCAACAGTTGAATGTCAGTATTCCGCGTTGCTTTCCTCTGCCGCAACCACAACTACCCATCCAACTTCCTAAACAATATCTCTCTACAGTGCCAAGTTTAGAACACTTAGGTTTCGACCCGCTTCCAACGGCACAACAAAACTTATGGGCAGTCACGGAACAACATGCACATCACTTGTTGGATGATTTTACACGTGAAAAAATGCACGATTATCAGCAACAGCGTGATTTTCCTGCGTTGTCTGGTACCAGCCAATTATCTGCGTATTTAAACTGTGGCATTCTCTCCATTCGGCAATGTCTGGCTGCGGTTTTTGCTCATTCACAAGGGCATTTTCATCTCGAAAATGTAGGACAACAAACTTGGTTAGATGAATTACTTTGGCGTGAGTTTTATCAACATATTTTGTTTGATTATCCCAAAGTTTCAAAGCACCGCCCTTTTAAAGAGCAGACCGCACAGGTGGCGTGGCGAAATGATCCTGCAGGTTTAGCAGCATGGCAACAAGGAAAAACAGGCATCCCCATTGTGGATGCAGGCATGCAACAACTTTTGCAAACGGGCTGGATGCATAATCGAGTCAGAATGATTTGCGCAATGTTTCTGTGCAAAAACCTGTTAATTGACTGGCGCTTGGGCGAACAGTGGTTTATGCAACATTTAATTGATGGTGATTTGGCTGCCAATAACGGTGGCTGGCAATGGTGTGCCTCGACTGGTACAGATGCAGTGCCCTATTTTAGGATTTTCAACCCTGTGAGCCAATCACAAAAGTTTGACCCCAATGGTGATTATATTCGCACATGGCTACCTAAACTGGCTCATTTAGATGCCAAAAATATTCATGAACCATATGCGAAAAATCCAAATCTAAAACTGGATTATCCGCATCCAATTGTAGATTTAAAACTTAGCCGATTACGTGCCATAGAAGCCTTTAAACAGCTTTAAGAGTACAAACAGGAGATTGGTCAGTCTCGCCCCCATCTGCCATAGGTTAGCATGATGGGAGATTCAACGATTAAACCGACAGTTAGGCGGCTTGCTCGTCACGTTTAAAGACCAATTCGCCTTTTAAAGAACTGTCTGCATCGAAATAATAACCTTCACTATTGAATGCTTTTAAGTCTTCTGCGCGTTCTAATTTATTCTCGATGATAAAACGTGCCATCAAACCACGGGCTTTTTTGGCATAAAAACTGATGACTTTATATTTACCATTTTTCTGATCTAAAAATACAGGTTTAATAATTTCAGCCTGAATTTTTGCTTCCTGCACCGACTTATAATATTCATCGGAAGCTAGATTAACTAATAATGCCGACTGGTTATGTTTTAAATCTTGGTTAATTAAATTGGTGATGATATCGCCCCAGAAACGATACAAATTTTCACCGCGCGCATTATGCAACTTAGTGCCCATTTCCAAACGATACGGCATCATTAAATCTAAAGGACGCAATAAGCCATATAAGCCAGAAAGCATACGCAGGTGTTGTTGAGCAAACTCAATATCTGCAGCAGACAAACTATAAGCATCTAAGCCTGTGTACACATCACCTTTAAAAGCAAACATGGCCTGACGCGCATTGGCAAGATCAAATTCTGCTTGCCAGTCACGAAAACGCTCGACATTTAAAGTGGCAATTTTTTCACTCACACTCATTAAACTGGCAAGTTCAGTAGCAGAAAGTTTACGCGCTACATCAATTAACTCTTGTGAATGTTCAAGTAATCTAGGTTGAGTATATTCATCGCTTGGTAATGCAGTTTCATAATCTAAAGTCTTGGCTGGAGAAATTAAAGCGAGCATAAACCACCTAAATAAAAAATACTGCGCTCACTATAGCAGCAGCTTTCAACAAACTCCAATGCGTGTTTTTGTTTAACCCTATCGGAAAAACACGTTGCGTTGTATTGCTAGAAGATGATCTCTTAGATCAATCCAACGTGGAGGCTGAGGTGCTTTTATTTCAGTGTCTGCTTTAAAAAAACATTGATTCACTCTGATCAGTTGAGCTTATTTTTTTTATAGTACTTGCAACATTTCTCTAGGCAATAAAAAACCCACTTAACTCTCCCAAATTAAGCGGGTTAAAATCAGGTTGTTATGTTGTATTTTTCTTGCTGCTCAATATACGGTTAGGATGTGTCAATTAGATGACATATCATTTAAAAAATGAATAATTTTGATTTATAAATCAAGTATAAATTTTAAATGACTCATTTGCATCTACATTGTTTTAACCTTTCCATTCAAACTCACTAAATGAATGATCTTCTTTCAAGGTGTTTTCTACTGCTTGCGCCAATTGATTTAGCAAGCTTTGCTCAGTAATACGCTCCAGCCAGTCTTGCTCTTCATTTGGGTATGAGGTAATTACACAAATCAAATGCCCATCTTCATCACGGCTCTGACAGTTTACTGCCAATGGTAAAGCGTATTCATCTACACTCACTGCCACTTGCGCACCGCTTTGTGGCAAAGTCTGAAAACCATATTGGGATAAATTCTGTGAAAGTAAATTCGCCACATAATTCTGTGCCAGAGTGCAATCTTGTAACTCTTGTTTATTTTCACAATTCGCCATAAATTTTAATTTGCGCATGCTCGAACCCAAAGGCTTTTTTCTTGTATGGGTTTAGCATAAGCAATAAAACGCAAACAGCCAAGCAAAAGCTTGGCTGTTTCAGCATAAAGTCTAGGCTTTGCGACTCTTCATCGCAGCCCCTATCGTTTTGGCTTATTCTGTCACTTGAATATTCAGACCTGCCACACCTGCAAGCTCAGTAAAGGTAGGGAAACTTGTTGCTACTGTTTCTGTACCTACAATTTTAATTTCACCAGAAGTACGCAAGCCTGCCATAGAGAAACTCATGGCGATACGATGGTCATGATGTGATTCAATCTCGCCGCCTGTAAATATCGCTGACCAGTCGCCTGCTTTGCCTTTACCCTGAATGATGATGCCATCGTCAGTTGGTGTGCAGTCAATGCCCATGGTTTTTAAACCATCTGCCATCACTTGAATACGGTCTGATTCTTTTACGCGCAATTCTGCAGCACCTGTCAGTACAGTTTGACCTTCAGCACAAGCTGCAGCAATGAACAATGCAGGAAATTCATCAATCGCCAATGGCACTTGATCTTCAGGAACATGAATCCCTTTTAAAGTACGTGAACCACGAATACGAATATCTGCAATTGGTTCACCGCCTGCAATACGTTCATTTTCCACGCTCAGGTCTGCACCCATTTGTTTCAGAATTTCAATCACACCTGTACGGGTTGGGTTAATGCCCACCGCTTCTAAGGTTACATCTGAATTTTCTGTAATGGCTGCACCCACCATGAAGAATGCCGCAGATGAAATATCAGAAGGTACTTGAATATCTGTACCCACCAATTTACCGCCGCCTTGCAATGAAATACGGTTACCTTCAGTTTTCACTTCATAACCAAATGCACGTAACATACGTTCGGTATGGTCACGCGTTGGTTCAGGCTCAGTCACTGAAGTTTCACCTTCTGCCCAAAGCCCTGCCAATAAAATACCTGATTTCACCTGTGCAGATGCCATTGGCAAATCATAGTGAATACCTTTCAGCGCTTGCGCACCTGTAATCGATACTGGCGGTGTGCCACGTTCACCCGTCGTTTGAATTTGTGCACCCATTTCACGCAATGGTTTAGCAATACGTTCCATTGGACGCTTGGTCAATGACGCATCACCTGTCATAACAGAATCAAACTGCTGTGCAGATAACATGCCTGCCAACAAACGCATAGATGTGCCTGAGTTGCCCATATAAATTGCGCTTGCAGGTGCTTTTAAACCTTGCATGCCTACGCCATGAATGGTGACTTCACCATTTTTAGGGCCTTCAATGCTCACACCCATATCACGAAATGCTTGCAAAGTCGCCAATGCATCTTCACCTTCAAGGAAACCTGTCACATGCGTAGTGCCTTCGGCAATTGCACCAAACATAATGGAACGATGTGACACAGATTTGTCACCCGGTACGGTAAATTTACCTTGGAAAGTCTTAGCACCCGGCAAAATCGTAAATTGTTGTGTCACGTTATTGTTCTCCATAAAAGGTTTCTTGGCGAGCATATGATTAAAATGCTGTCGTGCCGCTTGTGCATGTCCAAGCAAGCCCATTAAAGCATGCGAGTCTTCTTGTTCAATCAGTTGGCGAATAATCGCGAGTTGACTTTCAAAGCCATCCACCGCTTTTAACAATGCAGTTTTATTGGCCAAGAAAATGTCATGCCACATTTGTGGATCGCTGGCAGCAATACGTGAGAAGTCACGAAAGCCACCTGCAGCATAGCGGAAAATGTCTAAATTATCTTCCCGATTTGCCAATTGTTCGACCAAATTAAAGGCCATTAAATGTGGAAGATGACTGGTATACGCCAATACCTCATCATGTTTTTCCACATCCATGCAAATTACTTCGGCTTTGGCGCTTTCCCACATTTGAATCAGTTTATTGACTGCCCACGGCGCACTGCTTGGCAATGGTGTCAAAATGACTTTGTGATTGGCAAATAAATCAACCTTGCCTGCATGCACGCCTGTATGCTCTGCCCCAGCAATTGGATGCCCGGGTACAAAACCTGCAGGTAAATGTTCTCCAAAAACCGCTTTGGCTGCAGCCACGACACTGCCTTTGGTGCTGCCTACATCGGTCAGAATTACATTATCTGCCAAATGTGGCTGAATTAATCGCAAGACTTTTTCTGTAGCTTGCACAGGTAGCGCCAACACCACTAAATCTGCGCCTTGTACCGCATCTACAGGATTGTTAAAGCCTTGTTCAATTAATCCTAATTCCAAAGCATCTTGCAGCGTTTTTTCAGAACGGGTCGATGCCACAATATGCCGACTTAAGTTTTCTGCCAGCATTACACGTGCCAAACTCGAGCCTATTAGCCCGAGTCCGATAAATGCAACTTTTTCAAACAATGGTTGCGCCATGTTTTATGCCTTCGCTTCCTTGCCCAATACTTTGGCTAATGCACGCAGGAACTTGGCATTTTCTGCTTCTGTGCCAATTGAAACACGTAAATGGGTCGTAATACCCACAGGACGTACAATTACACCTTCTTTCAATAAGGCGTTAAAAGTTTGACCCGGATCGGCTTCTACATCTACCAAAATAAAGTTAGCACGTGAAGGCACATAATTCAGACCCAATGCTTTAAAGCCTGCTTCCAATTGCGCCATGCCTGCTTTGTTGGCAATACGTGATTTTTCGATAAAATCTTCGTCTTTTAATGCCGCAACCGCAGCCACCATTGCCAAGTGATTGACGTTAAATGGTTGACGAATACGGTTTAAATAATCGGTCACTTCTGCAGAAGCTAAAGCAAAACCAACGCGCAGCGCCGCCAAACCATAGCACTTAGATAAAGTACGGCTCACGATTAAGTTTGGATATTGCTCAAGGAATTTAAGGCTGTTGAAGTTTTCTGGGAAATATTCCACATAGGCTTCATCTAATACCACAATCACCCGTGCAGGAACTTTTTGCATAAAGGCTTCAAATTCAGCCTCTTCAAACCATGTGCCTGTTGGGTTATTTGGGTTAGCAATAAAAATTAACTTGGTGTTGTCTTGAATTGCTGCTGCCATAGCATCCAAGTCATGTGAGAAGCCTTTGGCAGGCACTTCAATCGCTTGAGCATTAATCGCTTGCGTTACCAAAGCATATACTGCAAAGGCATGTTGGCTATACAACACTGAATCTTGATCTGAAACGAATGCGCGAGCAAACATTTCTAGCAAATCGTTTGAACCATTACCCAAAGTAATACGGTCATGCGCAAAGCCAAATTGTTTTTGAATTTGGTCTTTTAAAATAAAACCACCACCATCTGGATAGCGACCAATTTCAGCAATTTCTGCTGCAACGGCTTCTTTGACTTTGTCTGAACAGCCCAATGGGTTTTCATTTGAAGCAAGTTTGACGATATCTGTAATCCCCAACTCACGCTCAAGTTCACTGATTGGTTTACCTGGTTGATAAGGCTTTAACTTCGAGATGCCTTCATTGGCTGGGACAAACGACATTTTACACTTCCAGTTGACTAGGTGGTGAATGTGGCGCGCATGACAAACATGCACATCACTGAATTAAATACGATTACAACACGGCAGCAGGATAAGAACCCAAGACACGAATTTCTTTCACCAATGGACGGATTTCTTCAATCGCTGCACGGACATTGTCTTGCTCGACATGCCCTTCTAGGTCAATGAAGAATACATAGGCCCATTTTTCAGGCAAGGCAGGACGTGTTTCAATACTGGTCAAGCTAATATTGTGCTTCGCAAATGGTGCAAGAATCTCAAGCAATGCCCCTGCGCGGTCATGTGCAGACACCAACAATGAAGTTTTATCATTGCCACTTGGTGGAACTTTCTCACGACCAATCACCAAGAAACGTGTGGTATTTTCTGGGTTATCTTCAATATTGCTATGTAAAATTTCGAGTTCGTAAATATTGGCCGCAATTTCAGAAGCAATTGCAGCAGAATGCCATTCATTACGAATACGGCGCGCTGCTTCTGCATTGGAGCTGAGTGCCACACGTTCTACACCCGGATAATGTACATCTAACCATTTACGGCATTGTGCCAAAGTTTGCTGATGCGCATAAATTTGTTTAATGCTGTCTTTACGAGTGTTTTCTGACACAAGGAATTGGTGATGAATACGCAATTCTACTTCACCAATCACATTTAATGGCGATGATTTAAAGCAATCTAAAGTATGGTTCACCACACCTTCAGATGAGTTTTCGACAGGTACTAAACCATAGTGTGCACTGCCTGCTTCCACTTCACGGAAAACTTCATCAATAGTAGGCAAAGGACGCACAATCGCATCTTGACCAAAATGTTTAAGTACTGCGGAATGCGTATAAGTACCAATTGGCCCTAAAAACGCAATACTTTGTGGCGCTTCAAGTGCCAAACATGCCGACATAATTTCACGGAATAAACGTGCCATGGTCACATCAGACAACGGCCCTTCGTTGCGTTCCATAACATTACGTAAAACTTGCGCTTCACGTTCAGGACGGTAAAACAACGGGCTCTCTTCTGCTGCAAATTTTGCTTTCGCCACCGCTTCAGCAAGTCGTGCTCGACGGTTAATCAGCTGCTGAATCTGTTGATCTACAGAGTCAATATCTTCACGGATTTTAGCGAGATCAAGAGAAGTCGTTGTGTTCTGATCGTCTTGGATCATTGTTATGTCGCCCTTCATAAACATTTTGCAAATAGTATAACAATAGTTAGCTTTCAAATGTTGCGCAATACAACTTTCAGTGTTTCAGATTTAAAAACATACAGTTGATCAAAGCATCACCAATCTATACATTTAAGCCGCAACTTTGCACAACGTACCGCTTAAAACTGGGCAACTATGCTTTTCTTTTTTGCATCTCTAATTCTAAGCGGTGTAATTTTATTTTTAAGTGTAATTATCAATCAGCTCATTGCTTTTAAGTCTGATCAAATTCATAAAAAAAGAGCCAGCACTGGGCTGACTCTGGAGATGATCCTTGATCTTTATTCAATTGGACTTTTAGGCATTGTTTTAACGCCCCAATAAACCACGCGCGACAATTTCTTTCATAATTTCATTGGTTCCACCGTAAATTCGCTGGATTCGCGCATCGACAAAGAAACGAGAAATCGGGTATTCCGTCATATAGCCATAACCGCCAAACAGTTGCAGCAATTGATCGGCAATTTTCATTTGCATATCTGTCGCAAAGCTTTTTAAAGCGGCTGCAGTTTCGACGTCCAGTTTGCCCTGCATATACAATTCGACGTTTTGATTATAAAAAGCAGCGGTTGCCAATTCATCAATTTTAGCCTGTGCCAAAACAAAACGGGTATTCTGGAACTGACCAATGGCTTGTCCAAACGCCTGACGCTCTTGCACATATTGTGTGGTCACATCAATTGAACCACGAATAGCACCCAATGCTGTGGCTGCAATCGCGGTACGTTCACGTGGCAATTCTTGTATTAAATAGGCAAAACCATGCCCTGCCTGTCCCAACAGTTGGTTTTTCGGCACTTTGACATTGTCGAAGAATAGCTCTGACGTATCTTGTGAATGCAAACCAATTTTTTCCAAATTGGTGCCTTTTTTAAAGCCTTCCAAGTGAGTATCGACCAACATGAGCGACACGCCTTTGGCACGTGCTTGCGGATCAGTTTTTACTGCCAAAACCACCAAGTCTGCATGCTGACCATTGGAAATAAAGGTTTTAGAGCCATTCAGTACATAATGATCTTCTTGCAAAATGGCATTAGTACGCATGGCTTGTAAGTCTGAACCCGCACCTGGCTCGGTCATGCCAATTGCACCAACTACTTCACCCGACACCATTTTAGGTAGCCAGTATTGTTTTTGTTCTTCTGTACCAATATGCAAAATGTACGGCGCAGCAATTTCAGAGTGACAGGAAATACCTGTAGAGAGTGCGCTATAACCTGCACGTGCCGACTCTTCGACCAACATTAGGGAATAATGCGTTGGAACACCATAGCCGCCATATTCTTCAGGCACATCAATACATAAAAAGCCATTTTCACCTAACAGATTCCACACGCTGCGCGGCATGATGCCCTCACGTTCCCACGCAGCATAATGCGGTGCAATATGCTCCTGCATAAAACGTCGAAAGTTATCTCTAAATAATTCTAAATCAGCATCATAAGCCAGCATATCCAATCCTTTATTTTTCAATTGTTGTTTTCAATAGTATCCATGCTATGCATTTTTATACAGGCTGTCATGTTTTATCCCTACAGATTGTCTTACTTTACAGTCAAACTTTAGTCGTCATTTCAGATATGCAATGAAACTTGTGGCAGCTCGTACAAGCTGAAGCTGTGAATAGTGCTGCAAACTGTTGCCGAAGTTTATACACTAGTATACTAACTAAAGATGTGTGTGAACTCGCTTATGCCAAATACAAACCCCAATAAAAGAAATATTTATAAAGATGCAGAACATCCATTCGCACAATTTATTCGAATTATTGGCAAAGGCAAAACAGGCGCACGTTCACTGACCTATGACGAGGCCTATCAAGCTTTTTCTATGATTTTGCGCAATGAAGTGTTGGATGTGCAATTGGGTGCTTTTTTAATGTTGCTGCGTGTGAAGGAAGAATCTGTAGAGGAGTTGGCAGGTTTTGTACAAGCTACCCGTGATCAACTGCAATTTAAACCGCTTCAGGTCGATTTAGACTGGTCATCTTATGCAGGTAAACGCAGACATTATCCGTGGTTTTTATTGGCAGCGCTGACTTTAGCAAAACATGGCTATAAAGTGGTGATGCATGGTGCTTCTGGGCATACCATCAACCGTTTATATACCGAACAAGCACTGCAATATTTAGATTATCCAATTTGCCAAAATGACCTAGACGTTGAGCAACAATTAGCGCAGCGTAATTTTGCTTATTTACCTTTAGATGTTATTTCACCGATTTTGAGTGAGTTGATTAATTTACGCAATGTGATGGGTTTACGTTCTCCTATTCATACCCTTGCCCGTTTAATCAATCCTTTTAATGCCAAAGCCACCATGCAGGCGATCTTCCACCCCGCTTATCGCAGCTCGCATCAACAAGCCGCATTTCAGTTGGGTTATCAAAACAGTGCAGTAATTAAAGGCGAAGGCGGTGAATTTGAGCGCAACCCTGATGCCAAGACATTAATTTGTGGCATCAAAAATGGCGCTTTATATGAACACGAACTGCCTAAACTGACCGATAACCGTAGCCCTGTAGAAGAAGAATTGGATTTGGCAGTATTTAAAGCCGTCTGGCTAGGTCAGCAAACTCATGAGTATGGTGAAGTCGCCATTACCGAAACCATAGGTATCGCTTTATATACCATGGGCGTTTGTGATGATTATGCAGTAGCGATGCAAAACGCACAGCAGCTTTGGCAAAATCGTCACAACTAAAACCTCATTGAAAATACAAAAAAAGACACCCATCTCAGGCGTCTTTTTTATCTTTCAATTTTCATGAAAGCAGTTTTGCATCAATTAAACAAAACGAATTGGTTTAAATTCTTCATGCTTGTGATGATCGTCATCACACTGCTCGCCTTCTTCTTTAGTGCCACGGTCAATATAGCCACTACGCTCAGTTTCAGGCAGGTTTTTCATTTCCCACGCATACACTGCTTGCATACAAATTTGACGTTGCTCTTGGGTCAGCGCAACACCATTAGGCCACTTGCCAATTTCAATTGCCGTTTTTAAACGTCCAACAATTTCAGGATCGAGTACGGCAAGCATTTGTTCAATATTCATCATTCATCCTGCTGTTGCATTGATTCAAAATCTTGATTCCACCCTAACTTGGTTCGACAAGCCATATAGAAGTCATAACCTGGTGGATGTAATAAATTTAATTTATAAGGATGTTTGCGGATATGCAAACTATCTCCAACATTTAATGAAACACTATGTTGACCATCGGCACTGACCATCGGCAACACACGGTTTTCACGAATATTGATTTTAATTTCGCTGTGTCCACCCACCACAATTGGGCGTGAAGACAAGGTATGTGGATGCATAGGCACCAATGCAATTGCATCCATGCTCGGATGCACAATTGGGCCACCACCCGACAAAGCATAAGCCGTTGAACCTGTTGGGGTCGAAACGATTAAACCATCACTGTGCTGACGATAGACATATTGCCCATCAATATTCAGTTCAAAGTCAATCATGTGAACCGACTTACCCGAATGTAGCACCACATCATTTAAGGCAATGGCTTCATAAATGATTTCGCCTTTAGAGCGCACTTCCATTTCCAGTAAAAAACGGCGGTCTGACTGAAAATGCCCTTGCAAAACCTGATCAAGTTTAAAGATTACTTCTGTCGGTTTAATATCGGTTAAAAAGCCTAAACGCCCGCGGTTCACACCAATTACAGGGGTATTGTATTTAACCAAAGCGCGTGCTGCATGCAGCAATGAACCATCACCACCCACCACAATCACCAAATCGACCACTTCGCCTAATAAAGCACGGCTAACTGTTTGGGTATTGTTATAAGGTACAAGTTGAGCAGTGTCAGAATCAAAAACGGGATGCAAACCCAATCCTAAAATATGGTCGTGAATCAGACATAATGTTTCTACAACAGAATATTTGTCTGGACGACCAATCAGTCCAATGTTCCGAAAGTTCTTATGTGAAATTTGCACCTGCGATATCGCTCCGCTACGATTCGACGCCTATCATAGCACTAACCTAGTTGATTTAAAAAAACTTTAAAACTACATTTCTGCTCAATTTTATGACGATATTTTCCCTTCAGTCACAGATTAATTATTGCAAATTCAGTAAAAGCTTCGCATGATTAGCAAAATTTATCAGGATCTTATCGCGATTTATGAAGTCTGAGCGTGGCATAGGCATAATTGCATTACTATTTTGCATCATCGTTATTGGTGGATTTATTGCATTTAGTATCTACTTGATTCGTCTGGATAATATTGTCAGAGACAAATTTGAAGGACAGCGTTGGGATATTCCAGCCAAGGTTTTTGCACGCCCGTTAGAAGTGTATAGCAATGCACCTGTCAGCCAGACCGACTTTACTCAAGAACTGAAACTGCTTGGCTATAAAAATACAGATAATTATGCTAAATCAGGCAATTATGTCAGCGATGGTAATACTTTATTTGTGCATACCCGTGGTTTTGACTTTGGAGACAGTGTCGAACCTGAACAGGTTTTAAAAGTCAGTTTTGCCAACAATCAAATTAGTGAAGTGAGCGCCACCAAACCATCTAATACAGGTATTGCACGTTTAGAACCGATGTTGATTGGCGGAATTTATCCACAGCACAATGAAGATCGTGTGCTGATTAAACTGAATAAAGTACCTAAACCGCTGATTGAAGCCCTTATTGCCACTGAAGATCGTAATTTCTATCAACATCACGGCGTTTCAATTCGTGGTACTGCACGTGCTATTGTCAGTAACGTCACGGGTGGCAAACGTCAGGGTGGTTCTACCCTTACGCAGCAATTGGTGAAAAACTTTTATTTAAGCCCAGAACGCACCTTAAAACGTAAGGCCAATGAAGCACTCATGGCCATGCTGATTGAACTACATTACAGCAAAGATGAAATCTTAGAAGCCTATTTAAATGAGGTGAATTTAGGTCAAAACGGTAACTATTCTATTAATGGTTATGGTCTAGCTTCACAGTTTTATTTTGGTATGCCGTTGCGTGAGCTAAACATTTCACAACAAGCCTTTTTGGTCGGTTTGGTACAAGGTCCATCATTATATAATCCTTGGCGCAACCCTGAAGCTGCCAAAAAACGTCGTGACATTGTACTAAACAATATGTTGGTGATGGGTTATTTAAACCAAGAACAATATGAAAAAGAAACTGCGCGTCCCTTAAATGTCATTACAAAACCGACCATTGGCCCTGCCCGTTTCCCTGACTTTTTAGATATTGTCCGCCGTCAATTACGTACTGAATATCAAGAAGGAGATTTGACCAATCAGGGTTTGCGTATCTTCACGACGCTTGATCCGATTGCACAAACCAACGTACAAAATGCTTTTAAAGCATCGGTTGAGCGTTTAAGCAAAGCCAATCCAAAGCGTTTAAAAGAATTACAAGGCGCGGTGCTAATTTCTCATCCTGAAAATGGCGAGTTAGTGGCAGCGGTAGGTTCTACGCAAGATTTTACGGGTTTTAACCGTGCCTTGGATGCCAAACGTCAAGTTGGCTCACTGCTCAAACCAATTATTTATTTAAGTGCGATTGAGTCTGGTCGATATAACTGGGCAAGTCCTGTAGAAGACAGCCAAATCAGCATCCCAATTGATGGTAAATCTTGGACACCACGTAATTATAGCGGCAGCGATCATGGGATTGTGTCTATGTCACAAGCCCTATCTCAGTCTTATAACCTATCTGCAGTTCGTTTGGGACAGGAGTTTGGATTATCTACCTTCCGTAATCACCTCATTAAATTTGGTGTACCAAGTGATGCGGTTCCGCAATATCCATCTATTTTCTTGGGTGCAGTAGATTTATCGCCTATGCAGGTGATGGATATTTATGGCAACTTTGCCACTGGTGGTTTTAAATATCCGACCAAAGCGATTCGCACCGTAGTCGATGCCAATGGACGTTTACTGGATCGTTATGGTTTAACCGTACAACAAACCATTGATCCTTCTGCCGCCTATATTTTGAATTATGGCTTACAGCAAGTGATGAGTTCTGGTACAGGTCGTTCAGCTTACAATAGCTTATCGACAGATTTAAAATTGGCAGGTAAATCAGGTACAACCAATGATACTCGTGATTCATGGTTTGCGGGCTATTCAGGCAATTATTTAGCCGTTGTATGGCTTGGTTTGGATGATAACAAAGTCACAGGCTTAACAGGCTCGTCTGGTGCTTTGCCTGTCTGGAGTAATGTGATGCAGCAATTGCGTCAAAAACCTGTCAACTTACGTCAGACTGAACAAATTCAATGGCATTGGATTGACCGCAGTTCTGGGCATTTATCTGCACAAGGCTGTGAAGGTGCGATGTATATTCCAGTGAATCGTAATAATGTACCACGTCAGGCAACCGCATGTGGTTTTTCACACTATCAAGTTGAACCCGTTTACCAACCCGATACTGAAACTCAACAAGCAGCTCCTGAAACCAGTGACAGTATCGAAAATTATATCCGTGAAACTGAACCTGTATCAGATGACAATACCGATGGTCGTGTCATCTCAAGCGGCAGTTATATCAATTAAACTTGAGGATATCGATTGGTTACGCTTATGAAATTATCACGTTTAAGACAGGTTTTTTTCACCACATTCGCTATGGGTGCGATGGCAACGATTGTAGCTTGCCAGAGTTTACCTGAACCGCCTGCTCCTCAGCCTGTGCCTGAAAAACCTAAAACTGTGACGACACCAGAAGGTGTGGTGATTCGTCCTTATGAACGTGAAGAAATTAAGCGTCAATCGTTGCAAGTGGTGGTGCCACAACAAACCGTGCAACAAAAATTAGAGGATGGTCGTAGTTTGCCTGCTTTTCAAAAGTTGATGCAGCAAACCCAGACCGCTTATAAACAAGGTCAATTCAATCAGGCCGAAACAGCAGCTTTGCAAGCGCAGCGACTTGCCCCGCAAGCGGCTGAAACCTATTTATATTTGGCTTTAATTGCCAACCAAAAAAAGCAACCTGCCAATGCAGAAGCCTTGGCACGTCGTGGTTTAAGCTATGCACAAAGCGATGCCATGAAACGTCAATTGTGGTTAGTCATTCAAAAAGCAGCACAGCAACAAAATAATGCCAAAAGCCTTGCGCAAGCCCAACAAGCTTTGAAGGATTTGTAAGGACGATGATTTAATAAACTAAAAATCGCTGAGTGTAATTACATCAGCGATTTTTTATTTGTCAAACCAGAAATTCAAATAAAACGTACGCCTGCAATGCCATAGGCATGATGCTGCTCTGCCGTAGCAAAATCATCCTGAGTTAAGCCACCCAAAGCAAAAACAGGAATATCGACAAACTCAGCAATCTGTTGGAATTTTTCCCATCCTAAAGGTGTGGCATCATGATGCGTAGTAGTTGCTAAAACAGGGCTGAGCAAAATTGCTTCACAGCCAATTTGCTGTGCATGTTGTGCCGAAACAATGTCATGACATGCTGCAATATAACGCTGCCCGACTTTTAAATCGCCCTTTTGGAATTGCATTAGTTGCGATTGTTTCAAATGAATTGCTGCAATCGCGTGTTGCTGAATCGTATTTAATTGCTTCCACAATTCCAAATTGATAATCACTTGCCCCAGTTGCTCAATGCAATATTCTGACAATTCAACCTTGCAGGCAGCATTGGGCTCAACCCGCCAATACAGCAGTTTTTGCTTAGGCAAATTTGCTAAATGTTTTAAATCTTCACTGACTTTAATAGCCTGTTGCCACGCCAGTCGTTGCACAATTGCACGATTGGCTTGCGGAAAATTCAGCTCTAAAAGTTGCGGACGGCTAAACCATGTCCAAGGCACTTGAATATCTTTTAATAAAGCCGCAGGTACAGCAGCCTGAAAAATATGCAGATTGACAATCACATCATCATATTCATGGCAAATAATATCAAAGGCATGCCAATGCTGTATGCCAATACCAACTTCTTCAAACACCTCACGGCGGCAGGCATCTACAGGAGTTTCGCCTGCTTCCACTTTTCCACCAGGAAACTCGTGTTTATTGCCCTGATGTTGTTTGGCTTCGCGCCAACCCACCAACACTTTGTTTTGATGAAATAACAGCGCAATTGCCACATGAATTTTTGGCTTGGACATGAACCCGATTCCTTTTTTGCAATGTACGTTTTACTGCAAATTGTAGACTTTTATAAAATTAAAAATAATCCGTTGACAGGTTTACATGATAATGATTATCATTTAAAACAATTCTTACACACCACGGAGTAACTCAAAATGAACGCCCCATTTAACTTATTTTCACGTCATTCAGACACTCAGCATGCCCTACCTATGTTACATTCAAATAACTTGTTCGCGCTAGGACGCGAAATTCGTATTTTGCATGCAGGCGAAGAATATCGTTTTCGCTTAACCCGTAACAATCGTCTTATTCTCACAAAGTAATTAAAATAATCAACACAATAATAAACGTGGAAACAGCAGTATGAATCAGCGCATACTGCTTTTAAGTTCTGACTTGTTTAATTTTAACTTGCTTCCTAAAACCAATCATATTTACAACTGGGCTTTAGGCAACAAAATACGCACTTTTAAACCACCTTGTTCAGCACGTGAAAATTCAATTTTTCCTGCATGCAACTCTATAATTTTCTTACAAATCGACAGTCCTAAACCAGAACCTTGAGTTTTACTGCCTAAAGCACGGTAAAAGCGTTCGCCCAAACGTGCCAAAACGTCATCAGTCACTGCATGACCATTGTCGGCGATGCAAATTTCCTGCATCAATTCATGCGGTTTCGCTTCAATCCAAATACGTCCTTGAGGTGCTGCATAACGCACTGCGTTGTCAATCAAGTTGCGCAGGCAGCTAAATAGCAATTCAGGATTGCCTTGCACTTGTATCGGTTGAATATCTGACTGAATCTGAATGGCTTTTTCCTGAATAAACGGCGTCAGACTTTGTAAAACTTCCTGCACCAAGTCTGCTATAGATACCGCACTTTTATTTAACGATGCCGCATCTGTCGGGTCTAAACGTGCCAATAACAGCAAATTTTCCAATACTTGTGTACCACGACTGACATCACGCTGAATTTGCTCTAAATCTTGTGCCAACTCAGGTTGTTGTTGGTATTTACGTTTTAGCACCTGCAAACGCAATTGAATGGCAGATAAAGGAGAGCGTAATTCATGCGAAGCATCTGCTGTAAATCGCTGTTCTGCAATTAAAGACTGCTCTACTCGCCCCAACAATTTATTCAATTGCTGCAGCATGGGTTGCAGTTCTTTCAATTCAGGTTGTGTGGGGATAATTGGCGTCAAATCATGTTGATTTTTTTCTGCAATTTGTTGGGAGACTTGCTGAATCCGCTTAAATTGACGACCAATCATAAAATGCACAATGGCCCATTGCAGCAACCACAACAGCAATAAAATAGCGGCATAACCTAAACTGGTTGCAGCAATTTCCTTGAAGCGATATTTAAGCGGCTGCGCGACAATCACATGCAAGCCATCTTCCTCTGCCACATAGCTGCGCCAAATTTGTCCATCTTGCCAGTGAAATGAAAAACCATGCTCAGATACCACGGCAAGCTGAGACAAGTGAAGCTGAGAAATGTCATGTTCATCTTCAGAGGTAGTCAAAATCAGATCATCTAATCCCAATTGATAGGCAATATGAAATTGCTCACTCAACTCATCGACCTGATTGCCTGCATGGTCACGCAAGTCTGCTCGCAGCAACATATCGGCTATTTCATCCATAATGTCATCATGCACGCGCATGGTCTGATAACTGGCAACCGCCAATAATAAAATCAGGGCAAGTCCACCCGCCAAGACCGAACTTAAAACGGAGCTTTTAACCAGTTTGGACTGTAAAGAAATGACCTGTTTAGACATGCGGAGATCAAACTGAATTAGTTATCTTGCTGCATACGATAGCCTAAACCTCGGATGGTTTTAATGCGGCTACTGCCAATTTTTTTGCGTAATTGATAAATAAATACTTCAATCGCATTACTTTCAATTTCATCGCCCCATGCATATAAAGACTCTTCGAGCTGTTCACGAGTCACCACATGCTGCGGGTTTTGCATCAGTTTATGTAAAATCTGGAATTCCTTGGCCGTTAAATTGACCTGTTGATCATCCACTTTCACTTGTTTGCTTTGCGTATCTAAAACCAAGTTGGCAAATTCAAGCTGCTGTGTCGGATGACTTTGCGCACTGCGTAACTGACTGCGTACCCGCGCCGATAGTTCTTCAAGGCTAAACGGTTTGACCAAATAATCATTGGCACCTAAATCAAGTCCCTGTACCCGATCTTGAATACTATCGCGCGCAGTAATAAAAATAACAGGTGTGTCCTGTTGCTGCTGTCGTAAAGCGTGCAGAATTTCATCACCGCTATTTTTAGGCAACCCACGGTCTAACAACACACAATCATAATGATGCTGCTGAATCGCTAAAATGGCATGATCACCACGTTCAACCCAATCGACATTATAACCATCCATTTCCAGCCAAGTTTTTATACTTTCTGCTTGTGATACATCGTCTTCAGCCAAGAGTAAGCGCATATCTTCCTCTGTTATTTATGCTTCAAAATTTTATGATTTCAAAATACTTTACATGATAAAACCACATACACCTTACAGCGTATGTGGTTTTTGAGTGAAATCAGTTTTGTGTAGCAACTAATGCTGTTTTACACAGCGTAGATTTAGAAACGAACTTGATCCACATCTATTTCAATACGTTTTGTAGGCTTGTGATCAATATCCACTTCACCAATTAAGGTAACAGGCGTTTTGGCAGAAACTGCTTTGCCATTCCATAAGTCATCATCAATATCGACCGTAATAGTGCCTGTGTTATCACGGAACTGATATTTTTCATCACCAATAGATTTCACCACATAACCTTTTAACTGCACTTTGCTGTCATCTTTCAGGCTTAAAGCTTGTTTTACAGTTACATTTTGATGTAGTGCTTGGGTGTTAATGCTGTCGTTTGCCATGGTGATTGAAGCCATTGCCATTAAACCTGCCATCAACATTGCTTTCATTGTAAATTTCATTGCTTCACCTTTTTGTGTTGCTCATTTCGTTATGGTGATTAAAACAAAGCAAGATGAGCTGAATCTTAAGATTTCCATTTTTTAAAATTCATCGTAAAAAGTTTGAATCTGCTAATTTAATGGCACGACTCGCAACACTTCCTCTAAAGTGGTCATGCCTTCTAAAACTTTGCGTGCGCCTGCAATACGCAACGGTTCAATGCCCTCTTTTTTAGCTTGCTGACGTAATTCATTTAAATTGGCATTGGCACTGATGAGCTGTTTGGTGTCTAAACTTAAAGGCATAAACTCATAAATTCCGACCCGACCTTTATAGCCCGTTTGACGACATTCATCGCATCCGACAGGTTTAAACACTTGTGCAGGCATTTCCATAATGTAGTCAAAGGTCAAATGTTCCCAGTCTTTTTCATTTATTGAGCCTTCCTGCTTACAATGCGGACATAGCTTACGCACCAAACGCTGTGCCAAAACGCCTAAAATTGTGGCAGCAGTCAAAAATGGCTGCACGCCCAAATCATGCAAACGAGTCAAACTTGACGGCGCATCATTAGTATGCAGTGTCGATAAAACTAAATGCCCCGTCAGTGCCGCTTGAATCGCCATATTTGCGGTATCCTGATCTCGAATTTCTCCGACCATAATAATGTCAGGGTCTTGACGCATTAAGGCACGCACACCATCGGCAAAACCTAAATCAATTGCGGTATTCACCTGCATTTGGTTAAAACTCGGTTCTAACATTTCAATCGGGTCTTCAATGGTGCAGACATTGACTTCATCGGTAGCCAATTGCTTTAGCGATGAATACAGCGTGGTGGTTTTACCCGAACCTGTAGGGCCTGTAACCAAAATAATGCCGTGACTATGTGCAGTCAGGGCATGCCATTCATTCAACAAACGACTATCAAAACCCAATTGCTGAAAACTGCGTACCAATACTTCTGGGTCAAAAATACGCATCACCAGTTTTTCGCCAAACGCCGTTGGTAAGGTCGATAAACGCAGTTCAGTTTCTTGTCCTTTTGGAGTTCGGGTTTTTAAACGTCCATCTTGCGGTTTACGTTTTTCGGCTACATTCATACGCCCTAAAATTTTAATCCGTGAGATGACTGCGGTAAGCGTATTGGCAGGCATGTTATAGATGGTGTGCAACACGCCATCAATACGAAAACGTACTTTGCCAGTATCTTTACGTGGTTCGAGGTGAATATCACTTGCGCCTTGTTCAAAGGCAAATTGCAGCACCCAATCCACCAACTTCACAATATGTTGATCATTGGCATCTGGGTTTTGGGTATCGCCCAATTGCAATAAAGCCTCGACCCCTTTATTTTCACGGTCATGTGCAGAAGATTTTTGTGATGAGTGTACTGCGCGACTCACTTGGTAATATTCGATCAAATAACGCTGTAATTGATCTGGGCTGAGTAAAACTCGCTGAATTTTTTTGGGCAATAAACTATGTTCTAAGTTGGCAACCCATTCTTTTTTATAAGGTTGATCTGTCGCAATTAACACCGCATCTGCAGTCACTTCCACCGCTAAAATACGGTTACGCAGTGCAAATTCCTGCGACATCACAGCTGTTAAAGCAGCAACATCGGCTTTTAACGGATCAATAATATAGAATGGCAAGCCTGATTTATCAGCCAGCCATTGGCATAAACGGTTTAAAGTTAAAGTGGTTTGGGGATGACTTTGATCGACCAAATTAAAGTTGGCAATCCATTGTAACGGATGCCATTTTAATTGATCACGTTGACGATGCGTGGTTTGTACCAAAGCCTGATCACGTTCGGTAATTTTACCATCTTTGACTAATTGTTCTAAGCACCAAGTACTGTCTATTTCAAAATTAAAATTCATTGTTATATGCCCCAAAATCTGGGTTTACTATAGCAGAGTTTGCTTTCAGGGCTGAATGACTTCTTTAATACAGTAATCTTGTATGGTTCGATTAAGCCATAATTTTAGAGTGAAAATAGATTCATAAATGGAGATAAACACAATTCAAATATATGATGTTTAAAATAACACCTTGTATTTGGAATGTTGCTGTGGATTTTCTGACTCCTCCATCTTTGGTTACAACCAATTTTCCCGAACTGCTCACCATGTTTGCAGCAGCACTTGGCTGTGGCTTACTGATTGGATTAGAGCGTGAACGCAGTAAAAAAAATGGACAACATCACCGTTTTGCAGGCGTACGTACCTTTGGAATTTGCGCATTATTAGGTGCCATTTGCTTCTTATTGGGCACGAGCATTGCCATTGTGGGTGCGTTGATTGTTGGGGGAATTGGCTTATATTCCCTCAAAAATCAAACGGAAGATGACCCCGGCGCTACCACCGAACTTGCCTTCGTGATGACCTATTTTATTGGTGCATTGTGTTTATGGAATATTCCATTGGCAGCAGGTTTATCGGTTATTTTGACAGGTTTACTCATGACCAAGCACACCATGCATGGCATTGTCAGTCAGTGGATTACCGAAGCTGAACTACGTGATGGCTTGTTCTTACTGGCTTTGGTGTTAATTGCCTTGCCGCTGACACCCAATACCGCACTATGGGGCAATGTACTTAATCCTTATGTGATTTTAAAATTATTGATTTTAATTTTAAGTGTGCAGGCTTTAGCGCATATCGCTAAGCGCTTACTCTCAAGCAGCAATGCCCTCATGTTGTCTGCGATTGCTTCAGGTTTTGTATCAAGCACAACAACCATTGCCAGTTTAGGCATGGAAGTACGCGCAGGTCGTGGTGAAGCACGTGCCAACGCAGGTGCAGCGCTGATGTCTTGCGTGGCGACTTTAGCGCAAATGTTGATTATTGTGGCGGGTGTCAATCTGATTTGGTTTAAGTTATTAATTATTCCAAGTTTGGTCGGAATCGCGATTTTGGTTGTAGCGGGTGTCTGGTTGCTCAAAAAACATAAAAGTACGGCAACGGCAAAGCCAGAAACCGATACCCGTATGTTTAGCCTTAAAGAAGCCGCAATTATTGTGGCGACATTGACCGCAATTCAAGCGATGGTATACGGCTTGGAACAAACCCTTGGGGATGCAGGTTTAATCATTGGTACCCTGCTCGCCTCGTTATTTGAGGTTCATGCCGCAATTGCAACCGTGGTGATGCAAGGTCCACCCAGTCAGCAAATGTTGCTGTACGCCTTAATTTTAGGTCTTGTTGCTCATGCAATTTCTAAATGTATCAATGCCGCACTCATTGGCGGCTTACGTTTTGCACTTTATTTCGCACCTACCCAAATTTTGCACATGCTGGCGTTGGTGGCTATTTTATATATGATGGTTTAATCGACAGCGATTAAAACAATTTTTAGGATGTGTACTGCGTGCTGATCGACACGGAAACTGACATCAAAATCTGCAAAATTCATGGTGTAAATTCGTTCAGCATCATCCTGATATGCAGGTCGTGGATCTAAAGACAAGACCTGTTCCAATTCCTGCGCAATCTGTGGCTGTAATACGCCAGATTCGAGCAACTGATTTTTTTGCGCTTCGGCTGTGTCCATCCATAGCACTGTTTTTCTTATGGGTTCATCTTGCGCATAACCACTTTGTGCATCAGGCACAGCATCTGAATATTGAATATAAGGTTTAATATCCAAAATAGGCGTGCCATGCAACAAATCTGCTCCTGTCACATAAACTCGCAGTGACTTACCCACTTTTTTGACCTGTTTAAATTGCACTACAGATAAACCAATGGGTGCAGGTCGATACATGCTGCGCGTCGCAAACACACCTATTTTTTGATTACCACCCAAACGTGGCGGACGCACTTGTGCACGAAAACAGGGGTTTTGCTGTTTCTGTACGGTTGGATGAGCATCGGTTTGGTTTTTATTGTCGTGAAATTGCCAGATTAACCATAAGTGACTAAACGCTTCGATCCCTTGAAATGCCAACACATCGTTATAAGGCGCTTGCATTTCAATATACGATTCGACCTGTACCAGATTTGGTTGACGAGGAATACCAAATTTTTCTCGGTAGGGAGAGTGCATAAATCCGATTATTGGCATTTTTAGATCAGTCTTCATCACTTTTTCTGATAAGCTCAATTAAATATATTCAGTTTATAGAGAATGATTTTAGATTAGAATAGCAAGCTGTTCTAATTTGATAATTTATTGAGACCTTTAATGGCTGCTTTCAACGTCGAAAAGATTACTCACGTACACCACTGGAATGACACTTTATTCAGTTTTAAAACGACTCGCGATACCGCACTACGTTTTAAAAACGGTCAATTTGTGATGATTGGTCTGGAAGTAAATGGCAAGCCTTTAATGCGCGCTTACTCGATTGCCAGTGCTAACTATGAAGAAGAGCTAGAATTCTTCTCAATTAAAGTACCTGATGGCCCTTTAACGTCTATTTTACAAAAAGTAAAAGTGGGCGATGAATTGCTGGTTTCTAAAAAACCTACAGGCACTTTGGTACTGGATGATTTAAATCCTGGTAAAAACCTATACTTACTTTCTTCAGGTACAGGTCTAGCTCCATTTTTGGCAACCATCCGCGACCCTGAAACTTATGAACGCTTTGAAAAAGTGATTGTGGTTCACGGTACACGTTTCATTTCTGAATTGGCTTATCAAGATTTAATTCTAAATGAATTACCAAATCACGAGTTTTTCCAAGAACTTGGTATTCGTGAAAAACTGGTATATTACCCAACCGTTACACGTGAAGAATATCCAAACCAAGGACGTGTGACCACGGCAATTGAATCGGGTGAAATCTTTGAAAAAATTGGCTTACCACGTTTTAACCCTGAAACTGACCGTGCCATGTTATGTGGTAGCCCTGCATTCTTAAAAGATGTTGCAGCATTACTTGACCAACATGGTTTAAAAGAATCACCACGTATGGGTGAATTGGGCGATTACGTGATTGAACGTGCTTTCGTTGAAAAATAAAAGCTGTTGAATCTAAAAAAACCGAGCTAAATAGCTCGGTTTTTTGTCATTAGCATCAATTAACGTACACTGCGACCTTCTTGGTTAGCACGTCCTTCACAGTGTGCACCACCACCAATTACAAACCCACGCTCTGCCTGACATGAACCAATCATACGACCACTCGAATCATAAGTTGTCACTTTTGAAGCACAACCTGTCATCAAAATAGCCGCTGTTAATGCGATTAAACTAGAAATTTTCATTGTATTACCCCTCTAAAAAATTAGTCTTGTTGCAGTGAAATCTGCGAATTATTTGGTATGGTTGGCAATAAACCCGTGCGCTCATCTACTTTAGAATAGTTAATGCCTTGTATGTTGGCACCACCATAACACACAGCTTTAGCCCCCAAAATAAAGCCCTGTGTAGCGACACATGAACCAATCACTTGCCCTGCAGTATCATAAGTCACTACTTTAGAACTACAGCCAGCCAAAGCAATCAGGCTTGCTATAGAAAATAATTTAATTAGTTTCATTTAACCCTCAATTTAAAAAAAATTAAATATTATTCATCGTGTAAATTATTTTTAAATACATCAATTTATTTTTAATTTTAGTTATATATTATTTTTTGTAAATAGCAATTTGGAATAACTTATCGTTATTTTTACTTCAAATTTTAAAATTATTGCGACTACAAAAAATTAAAAGCACTCCATCTAAATCACTCAAATCAGATGGAGTGCTTTTTACGTTTATTCTTTATTCTGGTACATTCATTCTTCGTTCAGCCAAAGCTTGCTGAATCACATGATACCCCGCTGTTAAGCCCAAACTCGCCATAATCACGGCTACCACAAGATCTGGAATCAAACTACCCGTACCAAATACACCCACTGCCGCCAAAATAACTGCGAAATTACCAATCGCATCATTACGGCTACATAACCACACCGATTTCATATTCGAATCACCATCTCGAAATGCATATAAAATCAATGCAGTAACCACATTGGCTAATAAGGCGATGATCCCAATAATACCCATGGTTATGGCTTCAGGTGGAATACCCTGTATATAGGCATAGATAACCTTGCCCATCACCACCACACCAAACAAGGCCATCGTGATGCCTTTGACCAAAGCCACAGTAGCACGCCAATACAAACTTGCACTTAACACCGCAAGTGAAATCCCGTAATTGACAGCATCTCCAAAGAAATCCAGTGAATCTGCCCATAGGGATGATGAATGGGCATAGGCACCACCTATCAACTCGATAAAAAACATGCTGAGATTGATCACCAATGCAATCCATAACGCGGTTCTAAATTTACTATTCGGTTTGATTGGCGCAGGTTCATGACTACACGTACATGCCATAGACACACCTTCTTTCAAAATGAAACTGTTTCGATTATGCTCATTTAAAACTATAGACTTAGTCCAAGGTCAAGTATGGCACAATATTTAATTCATGAATTAGCTAAAAAAGTTGGAGTCAGCACAGATACAATTCGTTTTTATGAAAAGAAACACTTACTCACCCCAAGCTTTCGTGCCGAAAATAATTATCGCTATTACAACGATGAGGCACTCAAGCGTTTGATTTTTATTAAGCGTTGCCGTGCTTTAGATATGAACTTAAAAGAAATTGAAGCCTTAATTGAATTAGAAAAACAGCCGAAACAAAACTGCTGCGCTGTGAATGAATTGATTGATGAACATTTAAGGCATGTAGAAGATAAAATTGCCGAGTTGCAGCATTTTCAGCTACAACTTCAGCAACTTAGACAAGCCTGCACCACGCAAACAACCATTGATGATTGTCAGATTTTAAAGCGACTTGAAGCCGAATAATCGCTCTCTAAGCCTTTTGTAATGCAGTATTTACGTATCTAAAATTGGATTATAAACACTTCTGATTAACACGCTTCGATAGCTGCTCGGCAGTTTCCACACGTTCAGAATAACGATCTACCAAATATGCTGCTTGCCCGCGAGTCAGCAAAGTAAATTTATATAACTCTTCCATCACATCGACAATACGGTCGTAATAGCTAGACGCTTTCATGCGGCCATCTTCCTCAAACTCTAAAAAGGCTTTAGGAATAGAAGACTGATTGGGAATGGTGATCATCCGCATCCAACGTCCTAAAATACGTAATTGATTGACGCTGTTAAATGACTGCGACCCGCCACACACTTGCACTAAAGCAAGCGTTTTACCTTGTGTGGCACGAATTGCGCCCGCGGCAAGCGGAATCCAGTCAATTTGTGCTTTGAAAATCGAACTCATTGAACCATGACGTTCTGGGCTACACCAAACCATACCTTCTGCCCACGCCAACAATTCATGCAGCTCTTGAACTTTGGGATGTGAAGTATCGCCATCTTCAGGTAAAGGCAAACCTTTGGGATGGAAAATTTTTACCTCAGCGCCAAAGTGCTCCAAAATTCTGCCCGCTTCCTGTACCGCCAAACGACTATAAGAACGCTCACGGTTTGAACCGTACATCAATAAAATACGTGGCGGATGGTTCAACGGCTTTGCCTGCACCTGTTCAAAACTTGGTGTAGGCAATAAATCTAAATCAATATTGGGTAATACCATGCTGCATACTCTTAAAACTAAAATGGGCAACGCATGCCCATGTTTTTATCTTAAACCTCAAAATGAAGAAAATTACTTTGAACTGACAATCGACTCATTTTGATAAAACTTTTTACGCAGCCATAAAGACACACTCACCAAAGCAATCAACACAGGCACTTCAACCAAAGGGCCAATAATCATGGTAAATGCAACGGGAGAAGCCAAGCCAAACGTTGCAATGGCAACAGCAAGTGCTAATTCAAAATTATTCCCTGCTGCGGTAAAGGAAATGGCGGTCGTCCGTGGATAATCATTGCCCATCCATTTGCTCATAAAGAAGCTAATAAAGAACATGGCAGCGAAGTAAATAATCAATGGAATGGAAATGCGTAAAACATCCATCGGCAAGCTCAGTACTTCTGCGCCTTTTAGTGCGAACATCGCCACAATGGTAAATAGCAATGCCAACAGACTAAATGGGCTAATTTTGGGTAAAAAAGACGTTTGATACCAATCTAAGCCTTTGCTTTTCACTAAAATCAAGCGTGTTAAAAAGCCCATCAAAAAAGGAATACCCAAATAGATTAAAACAGCTTGGGTGATTGTCCAAAAACCAACATCAATCACTTGTCCTGCCACGCCAAAATACGGCGGCAAGAAACTCAGAAACAGCCATGCATAAGTACTAAAGAATATAATCTGAAAAATACTGTTAAACGCAACTAATGCAGCCACGTATTGGTTATCACCACAAGCCAAGTTGTTCCAGACCAAGACCATCGCGATACAGCGTGCCAGACCAATTAAAATCAAACCTGTCATATATTCAGGATAGTTTTGCAAGAAAATAATCGCCAAAGCGAACATCAAACACGGAGCAATCAACCAGTTTTGTACCAAAGACAACAACAAGGTTCGGCGGTCTTTAAACACTTCTGGCAAAGCTGCGTAATCGACTTTTGCCAATGGTGGATACATCATCAAAATCAAACCAATCGCAATGGGAAGATTGACTGTTCCCACACTCATTTGATCTAAGCTTGCCGATACTGCAGGAAATACCACGCCAATCGCAACACCTAGCCCCATGGCAATAAAAATCCATAAGGTCAGATTACGATCTAAAAAAGAAAGTTTGGACTGTGCCATGTGCTTACTCGCAATGTGTTGCAATTGTAGGGTTGATGTGCTTCATCGGGCTGACATCTTGCTGCGCGATAATATTTAAAACAGCAAACGCCCATTCGGGTAAATCTGGGTTCAAACGGTAATACACCCACTGCCCCTGACGTTGATCTAGCAAAATAGATAAATTCCGTAACAACGCCAAATGACGTGATATTTTCGGTTGATTTAACTGCAATTGTTCTGTCAATTCGCATACACAAATATTGTGTTGAGCCATCACCAATTTCAGAATGTCCAGTCGGGTTGGGTCTGACAAACATTTAAAAAAATCAGTTTGATTCATTTTTTATCTGCACTTCAATATTAACTATTGCGAATATACGCATATCCATATATAAATGCAATATTGAATTTTTATCGGACTAAAACGGGTCACTACACATGAGCAACAGCATCAAAATTTTTCATAACCCTGCCTGTGGAACGTCACGCAATACTTTAGAATTAATTCGTAATACAGGACAAGAACCTGAAATTATTGAATATTTAAAAACCCCACCTACACAAGCTGAACTTACTAGCATGATTCAACAAGCAGGTTTAAGCGTGCGCGATGCAATCCGCAAAAATGTAGAACCATACGAACAGTTGCAACTTGAAGGTAGTTCACACAGCGATGCGGAATTAATTGCATTGATGGTCGAGCATCCGATTTTAATTAATCGTCCATTTGTCGTGACCGAGTTAGGTGTGAAATTGTGCCGCCCTTCTGAACTGGTCTTAGACTTGCTCACTCAACCACAACTAAAAAGCTTCAGCAAAGAAGATGGTGAGGTGGTCATTGATGAACATGGGCAACGAGTACGTTAACACGCTTTTATCCATCAGAAATTGATTATAGGCAATGAGTCAAATTGGTATGAAAGTCCCTTCTCTTAGATTCTGTATGGCTCAGGATGAGGAACTTTCTATATCAAGATCATTTACAACAGATGCTCTCCATGTGATGGATAAAACATGCTTTCTAATTTCAGATCAAAACGACCTTGCAAAACCACTGATTGAATTTTTATCTCCCTTCCCAAGCAGCACGAGTTTTCTTCTGAATCCCGAGCTATTTACTAGGTTGAATCCTAAATTTAGATTCATACAATAAAGCCATATTTCTGCTATTGCTTTTTGATCATGACCATTTCCCACGTCACCGAACTTCTCTCTCCTGCTGGTTCTTTAAAAAACATGCGCTATGCCTTTGCTTATGGTGCAGATGCAGTCTATGCAGGTCAGCCGCGTTATAGTTTGCGCGTGCGTAATAACGAATTTGATCATGACAATTTGGCAATTGGTATTCAAGAAGCGCATGAATTAGGCAAAAAGTTTTATGTGGTGGTGAACATCCAGCCGCATAACAGCAAACTCAAAAACTTTATTCGTGACCTAGAGCCAGTGGTTGCTATGCAACCCGATGCACTGATCATGTCTGACCCTGGTCTGATTATGATGGTGCGTGAAAACTTCCCCGATATGCCTGTACATTTATCGGTACAAGCCAATGCAGTGAACTGGGCAACGGTGAAATTCTGGCAAAATATGGGTTTAACCCGTGTCATTCTTTCGCGTGAATTGTCGATTGATGAAATTGAAGAAATTAAAAACAACGTGCCTGGCATGGAAATTGAAGTATTTGTGCATGGTGCGCTGTGCATGGCCTATTCAGGTCGTTGCATGCTTTCAGGCTATATGAATAAACGTGATGCCAACCAAGGCGCATGTACCAATGCCTGCCGTTGGGAATATAAAATTCACGATGCAAAAGAAGATGAAACAGGTGACGTAATTCCTGTCAAAAATCTTTCTGAAACTGCCGATGCAGATGAACAACACATGCAGGCACAGCATCAATTTAACGAGCCTGTGTTATTACAACGTAATGACGAAGATATGTTTGCTGCCGAAGAAGATGAACACGGCACTTATTTTATGAATTCTAAAGATTTACGCGCAGTGCAGCACGTTGACCGTTTAACTAAAATGGGCATCCATTCACTAAAAATTGAAGGTCGCACCAAATCTTATTTCTACTGCGCACGTACTGCACAAATTTACCGTAAAGCGATTGATGATGCGCTTGCAGGCAAACCATTTGACCCTGCATTAATGACTCAATTAGAAGGTCTAGCTAACCGTGGTTATACCGAAGGTTTCTTGCGTCGTCATGTGCACAGCGAATACCAAAACTACGAAACAGGTTCATCAAGTTTTGATCATCAGCAATTTTGTGGTGAAGTCTTAGAACGCAATGGTGACTACATTAAAATTGATGTAAAAAACCGTTTTGTAGTGGGCGATTCTTTAGAATTGATGACGCCACAAGGCAATATCTATTTCACTTTAACTGAAATTAAAGATAAAAAAGGCAATCTGATTGAAGATGCCAAAGGTTCAGGGCATATTGTAGAAATCCCTATACCTGCAGATGTCGATATGCGTTATGCCCTGCTGATTCGCAACTTACCAAATTCGACTGCAGATATTTCTGCCTCATCGTTGGCTTATCAAGCCAACTAAGTGGCAATAAACTAAGCGAGTATTGCGATGGCACTCCTGATTACCGACCAATGCATCAATTGCGATATGTGCTTACCCGAATGCCCGAATGAAGCAATTTATGAGGGTGAAAAGGTGTATGAAATTGATGTGGCGCGTTGCACAGAATGTGTTGGGTTTTATGACTATCAAACCTGCGTTTCAGTCTGCCCAATTGAATGTATTATTCCGCATCCTGAGCATGTCGAAACCAAAGAGCAGCTACAGGAAAAGTTTAATCAGTTGAATTTATTTGGACAAAATAATAAGGCTAATTAGACTGAAATGAATCTAACTGCTGTAAATCAAACTGGATGTTAAAAATAAAAAAAGAACTGAGTTGTTAGCCGACTCAGTTCTTAAAACCAAAAATAGAATAAATAAACTTTTAATACTGTGCGATAACGCACTTTACTGAACATAGCGCCTGAGTATTGGGGAACTCAGGCGCTATCTTTTTAGCGAATACAATTTAAGGATGGTTAATCCGCGTATTCAGATGTATTCGTTCAGACTTATTGACCTGAACGGATGATGTAATCAAATGCTGAAAGTGATGCTTTCGCGCCTTCACCTGTTGCAATGATGATTTGCTTGTACGGTACAGTTGTACAGTCACCTGCCGCAAATACACCTTTTACATTGGTTTCATTGCGCTCATTTATCACAATCTCACCACGATTCGTCAGCTCTACTTTTGACTCTTTTAAGAAGTCCGTATTTGGTAATAAACCAATTTGTACGAAAATTCCTGCAAGTTCAACAGTATGCTCAACATCTGTCGCACGGTCTTTATATTTCAATGCAGTCACTTGTGCGCCATCACCAATCACCTCAGTCGATAATGCATTGGTAATTACAGTAGTATTTGGCAAGCTGTTCAATTTGTTTTGCAAGACTTGGTCTGCACGTAATTTAGTATCAAACTCTACCAAAGTCACATGCTCTACAATCCCTGCAAGGTCAATCGCTGCTTCTACACCTGAGTTACCACCACCAATCACTGCAACACGTTTGCCTTTAAACAACGGGCCATCACAGTGTGGGCAGTATGCCACGCCGCGGGTACGGTATTCTGCTTCACCAGGTACATTCATCTCTCTCCAACGTGCACCTGTAGACAAGATCACCGTTTTCGATTCAAGTGTTGCGCCATTTTCCAAAGTCACTTCGACCAAACCATTGGCAGTTTCATCAGCACCTTTAATGGCAGATACTTTTTGTAGATTCATAATATCGACATCGTATTCACGCACATGCGCTTCCATTTCTGCCGCAAACTTTGGACCTTGTGTTTTTTGGATAGAAGTGAAGTTTTCAATATCCATGGTATCCATCACCTGACCGCCCATCCGCTCAGCCACAATACCTGTACGAATACCTTTACGTGCTGCATAGATTGCAGATGTATTCCCTGCAGGGCCGCCACCAATTACCAAGACATCAAACGCCTCTTTGGCATTCAGTTTCGCTGCATCTTTGCTCGCAGAATCTGTATCTAATTTAGCTACAATTTCTTCCAAAGTCATACGACCTTGACCAATGTGGTTGCCATCTTGGAATACCATCGGCACAGCCATAATTTTGCGCTGCTCAACTTCTTCTTGGAAGAATGCACCATCAATCATGGTTGCTGTTGTGCCAGGGTTGTAAATCGCAATGAGGTTCAAAGCTTGTACTACATCTGGACAGTTGTGGCAGCTCAACGATACAAACACATCAAAGTGAGATGAAAGATTCAATTCTTTGATTTGCATTAATACTTCATCCGATACTTTTGGTGCATAACCAGAAGTTTGCAATAAAGCCAAAATTAATGAAGTGAACTCGTGCCCCATTGGTAAACCTGCGAAGAATACGCGCGGTTGCTCACCTACTTTTGCAATCCCAAAACTTGGTGCACGTGCGTTGTTACCGTCAAAACGTGCAGTAACTTGTGGCGAAAGTGCTGCAATTTCTTCAACCAATTCTTTAATTTTGGCAGATTTATCAGAACCATCTAAAGTCGCGACAAGCTCGATTGGGCTTTCAAGACGTTCTAATAAAGTTTTAAGTTGTGTAGAAGTATTTTGGTCTAACATGGCTAACGTCTCCAAGGGAGTAAATTTATTTGTTGATGTCATCTTACGAAAAATAGTTACATAGGGGAAACGGTTTATTTTTATATTTATGATCGTTTTTTTAAATGATAGTGAGTTCCAAGCTTACTATTTCATTTAAAATACCTAAAGCTATTCAATTTAGACATTAACATAAAAACTGAATGTCTGCCTTAAGCAATTGAGCCTAATCATTTTTTATTCAAGTTGTTGTTGAATCCGCAGAATACGCTGCTGTAAATGTCGCGATAAAAACCAGAGTACCGCAGACAGTATTAACATAAGCGCCATAACCGCGAGATTCATATAATAAACCAGCGTATTTAATTGCTGTGCTTGCTGCACTTGCTTATGTACGCTTTGCGCCATAGGCGTTAAAGCTTTGCCATAAACTTGCTGCTGCATCGTCCATAATTGTTCAGGTTTAAATCCATAATGTAAAAATTGCGGATCTTGCTGCTCTGCTTTGACCAAGGTCAACACTTGCGGAATGGCTGCATCTTTATCTGCGGGATGATGCATCAATGCCGTTTGCGCCAACAAATAGGCTTTAACAGGCGCTGCCATTTCTGCATTTTGTAAATAACGCGCCAATTCACTTTCTTGAATGTGCTTTTCATAATGCACAATTTTGGCATATACCTGCTGCGTATCATCTTGTCGGTCATGCTGAACATAACTCAATGCCGACCAAAGTAAAATAAAACTCAGCAACCAAGCTACAAATTTCAAGACAAAGGACTGAAAGCGAATATAAAAAAAACGAATTTTCTTGAGTAGATGAACTAGAACGAATGCACCAATAAATGACACCGACAGTTTTAAAATCAACCAACCCAACCAGTTCAACAAACTGAAAAAATAATCAGGTTGCTGCCCTAAATTTGCCAAAGTCGCATCGACACTTGCAGGCATGTGTAATTGCTGAACTTCAGTGCTTAAACCAAAGAAGCTATAAATCACATCTTGCTGAATAAAAAAGCCAATTGCCGATATAAGCACCACCGTCATAGACAGCACAGCCAAAAAACTGAGCTTTTTTTGACGCTGCTGTAATGCCACAACACCTGTTTTTAGCTGCTGTGGCTGAATGGCATATTCATCAAGTGGGGGCAAATCCGACTCCTTATCAGGTAAATTTCAGATTAAATGAAGTCATTGTCAAAATGCATTTATTGACCAGACTGTTGACTTGAACCAATCACCAATTGATTCAGATTCTCCTGTAAGGCTCGCAAACGCGTAGTCGCTTCTGCACGTTTTTGCATGCCTTCTTTTTGTACCTGGATCACATCGTTCACTGTTTTAATGAGGGTATTTTGTACGTGTTCAAGGGTTTCAATATCAATCACCGAACGCTGATTGGCTTTGGCAGTATCAACCGAGTTTTGATGCAATAAATCTGCATTACGGCGCAGCAATTCATTGGTGGCATCATCAATACTGTTGGCCAGTTGCACACTGTTTTTCTGCTCATTTAAAGAAATCGCCAAACTAATCTGGTTTTTCCACGCAGGTAAGGTAATGTTTTTAATCGCATAAAATTTATCGACCAACATTAAATTATTGGACTGGATAATCCGAATCATCGGCAAAGTTTGCATGGCAGATTGTTGCAACACCTGCAAATCACTCACCCGCTTTTCTAAATTATTAGCAAGATGATTGAGATCATAAATTTTTTGAGTCGTGGTCTGATCCTGCGGCTGCGCGGAAAATTCAGAAATTTGCTGCTGAATTTCCTGCTGTTTTAACTTACCTGCTGCAATATAAATCCCCAATTGTTTATATTCATCTTGCACACCATGAAACATTTTATCCAGTGTATCTACACGGTTTTTTAAACCATTTTGTGAGCTTTCAATTTCTGTGACCAGACTATCAATTTGCGCTTTGGTGCTGTTAAAGTTTTGATCAAAACTTTGTTTAGCGCCTTTTAACTTATTGAATAAACCACCCAAAAAGCCACTGCTTTTGTTTGGATTTAAAATACTGTTGATATTTAACTGCTGTGCAACCTGCACCACCTGATTCAGCTTTTGCCCTGTGACATCCAAATCCTTATTTTGCACCAAACCTAAAAGCTCATCGGTATAACTTGACGTTTTAGTGGCGATATTTTTGCCATATTCTGCAACCGAATGATGGCTAAGATCGCTTAATTCTTTACGCGCAGCCAGCACCTCCTGAAAGTCATCAGGCTGTAAGCCAATTTCCTGCAAATTGAGTTGCTGAAATTGTTGCTGAGTCTGTTCATCACTCACTTGCACAGCGACGTTGCGTTGTTCAGAAGTTGTCATATTTCGCCTCTATCTAATCAAAACCATGCCTTATGATTGCGCAGGTTTTTCTAAGGATTTTCTTAATGTCTTAATTAAATGCTCACGACTTTGATCCAGCTTTTCTAGCTGACTGTGTGAGCCACTTTGCTGACTTTGTTTGACATGATATTGCCATGCAGGAATGAGTACCTGCTGCGCTTCTTTAAAGCGATCTAACAAACTAAAAGAGAGTTGCTGTGAAAGTTGCATTTGAGTAATCGCAATATCATTACTACTTTGCAAAGTCTTTAAACTATAAATTTTCTTGGCCAGTCGTTCGCTAAAATTATCCAAAGGATGCTGATTGCGCACAAATCGTGGATATTCCACTAAAAACTCATCGGCAGCTTGAATGTATTTCGCCATTTGCTCACGCAAACCAACCAACTGCTGAAAACGTGATTGTGATTTCTGAATTTCGATTTGCAGCTTTTGGCTTAAACGATCTGCTTGTCCTAATAAATGATCTAGGTTTTTATAATATTGCACTTGCCCCGCGCCATATTCCAAATCTATGCCTAGCCACTTTTGTAGTGCATTAAACTTACGTTGCTTTAACACTTTTTTAGATTTGCCAAGCGCCTGAATCAACTGCTCAATGGTCACACTCAATTGCTGAGTTAAATGTGGATCCACCCCATCCAATAAAACTGACTGCGCTTGAATCACCTGATCTGCATAATGATTTAGACGATATTGATCATTCAACAACGGAACTAAATCATTGCGTTGAATCGCCAAAAGCTCTGCACGATCCACCGTAATCTCTTGCAAAGGCAGTAACACTTCAAACTGAGCCATAGACCATCACAACCCTCTTTACATGATTTTATAGTACGTGTTTTTCGGCTAAGGTCATGTAATATTTTGCAATTTTTTATTTCGATCTGCTTAAATGCTTTTTTATAGATTCGCATAACATCAGTCACAAGATGCCTGATTCAAAACACCAGTGCTTGACATCCTCACCCCCTTAAAAGAGGGTGATTCCTACAGCTAGACGCTTATGCCCAAGCGCAAGAATGTTTAGAGCTGAGTTTATATCTCGATCATGAGCTGTACCACAGCTCATGCACTCCCATTCTCTTATTCCAAGATCTGTACTACCTTTGGGACTACTTGAGGTGATCTCACCGCAGCACGAACAGATTTGGGTGGTATAGGCTTCTTGGACTTCTTCAAACAATACGCCTGCGTTCTCGCATTTATACTTGAGCATTGTTTTTAGTG